>CAYNGQ010000363.1:0-6644 GCA_964396735.1 uncultured Solirubrobacteraceae bacterium
ACGCCGATCCTCGCGAACCCGTTGACGGGCCCGGCGTACTTCGTCTCCCACGGTGGCGCGAAGTACCCCGAACTGATCATGGTCCTCTCGGGCGAAAACGGGATCCAGGTCGATGTGCACGGCGAAACGTTCATCAGCAAACAGGGCATCACCAGCGCGACGTTCAGCACCGTCCCCGACGTCCCCTTCTCCCAGTTCGAACTGACGTTCCCCGAGCGGGAATACCCGGCGCTGACCGCGAACGGAAACCTCTGCAAGGGCAGCCTGATCATGCCGACGGAAATGGTCGGACAGAACGGGCTCGTGCTCCATCAGAGCACGAAGATCTCGGTCACCGGCTGCCCGAAGGCCAAGAAGACCTCGCACAAGAAGAAGCGGCGCGGGAAGCACCGCGCGCACGGCAAGAAGAAGCGGTAGGCGCGGGACGCTCGGTCGCTGGGCATGGAGGCCCGGCGCCCACCCGCCTGGCGGCGAGCGGCGCCGCGCGGACGATCTCGCAATAAAACTTGACGCTACCTCGCGCGAGGTGGTGTTGCGCAGCGCGTCGTAAGTCGGCGACGTCGTTGGTGACGATCGCCCTGCCCTCCGCGGCCATTGGTTTGGCGTGCTCGCTACTCCAGCACGACCAGCGCGTCGCCCTCGTTGACCGCCTGCCCCTCCTGGCAGAGGATCTCGGCGACCGTCCCCGAGTCCTCGGCCTCGACCGGCATCTCCATCTTCATCGACTCGAGGATCGCGACCGTGTCGCCCTCCTCGATCCGATCCCCCACCTCGCACTCGATCTTCCAGACGGTGCCGGTGATGTGCGCCTCTACCTGAGCCACGCCGAGAGCCCTCCCATGGGATTATGTGTGTCGTCTTGCCGCGATGCGGAGGAGAATAGCTCCAAATGCTCACCGCCGAAGACGCCAAGCGCTTGCAGGAGCGCATCGCCGCCGGCGGCGTGGCGGTGTTCCCCACGGACACGGTGTATGGCCTCGCCTGCGATCCGCTGCGGCGCGAGGCGGTGGCACGGCTGTACGAGCTGAAGGGCCGGCCCCCGACACGGCCCGCGGCGGTGATGTTCTTCGCGCTGCCCGCCGCGTTCGCTGCGCTCCCCGAGCTCGGCCGGCGCGAGCGGGCCGCGCTGCGGGCGCTGCTGCCGGGCCCGTTGACGGTGCTGCTGCCCAACCGCGAGCGCCGCTACCCGCTGAGCGGCGGCGGGGAGGTCCTCGGCCTGCGCGTGCCGCTGCTGCCCGAGCCGCTGGCGGCGCTGAGCGCGGTGGGGGTCCCCGTGATGCAGTCGAGCGCCAACCGCTCCGGCGGCCCCGAGGCACGGCGTCTGTCGGAGATCCCGCCCACGCTGCTGCTGGGCGCCGACCTCGTGCTGGACGGCGGCGAGCTGCCGGGCATCGCCTCGACGGTGCTCGACCTGCGCGAGTACGAGGCCGACGGCAGCTGGCGGATTGCGCGCGAGGGGCCGGTGGGCCAGGCCGAGCTGCAGCGGGCGCTCGGCTGAGCCTTGGGGGCCGGCAACCGGTTGACGGTGTGATTGGCTGGCCCGCAGCGAGTGCGGGACCGCGAACAAGCAGAGGTGACGGTTCGACCGCTGTGCTACTGGCCTCGCCCGGCGGGACCGTCGGTGATCCAGGCGGAGAGGAGTGGGTCGGTGAGGCGGAAGCCGGTCCGCGCGCCGGGGTCCCGCGTGATCTCGCCGCGGTCCTCGAGCGCTTTGACCGCGGTGTGGATCGCGCCGCCGCGTGAGCCTCCGTGGCGGCGGCCGGCGGCGTAGAGGGCATCGGTGTTCTCGGCGACCGCCGTCAGCGTGCGGCGGTGGCTCGCGGACAGGCAGCTCCAGGCGGTGCGCAGCTCGTCGCCCACCTGGCGCATGGCGCGCTCATAGGCCGTTTCCCAGGTCTCCTCGGTCGCGGTAGCGCCGTGGGGTGTGAGCTCCCACACGGTGTGAGCGAGGAGCATCGTGCGCTGCGGATGGCCTCGGGCGAGCGTGAGCAGCGGCTCGAGCGCGTGGCCGACATCGCGCCCGGTCCGCGTGAAGCGAGTGGCGATGTAGTCGGCGACCTCTTCGGGTGGGAGTGGGGGCAGCTCGATGGGGGCGGCCTGGCCGTAGAAGGCGCGGCGGCGATCGGCGAACAGCTCGCGCATCATGCCGACGTGCGAGCCGGCGAAGATGTAGCCGGCGGCGTCGCCGTGGTGCTGGATCTCCGAGCGGATCACGGCGTCCACTCGCTCGGTTGCGGTGAGCACGTCCTGGAACTCGTCGAACACGACGAGTGTGCGAGTGCCGTGGCGCTCGTGTAGGCGACGCGGCAGCGCCAGCCGGTCGAGCAGCGGCGGCTCGGCCTGCGCGTCGACGGTGACCTCGACGCCGGCAGGCAGCGGACCGCCGCCGGCGCGGAAGGTGGGGCGCAGTATCCGTCTCGCGCCCGCAAACCAGCTCGCGAGATGTCCCTGCAGCTGCTCGGCGTAGGCGCGCTCGATGCGCTGGGAGATGTCCGCCAGCGTGAGCACGCCGAAGAAGTCCACGTAGACGGTCGCCCAGCCCTCCCGCTCGGCGTCGCGCATCACGCGTCGCAGAAGCGATGTCTTCCCGTAGCGGCGCGGCGCGACCAGCCGGCTGTTGTTGCCCTCGTCGGCCCGCTCCAGCAGCTCCCCCGCTTCCGGGTCGCGGTTGATTAGGTCCTCGACCGGTACGGGCTCACTGTAGCGAAACGGATTCATGCTCGCAATCATAGAGCAGAATTGCTCGCAATCAGCGAGCAGCAGAGGCCCGCGCGCGTCCGCGCGCGCATCGATCCCCCAGATATCGCTCTGCGCGCCGCGCTTCGGCGCCGGCCTCGCTCTACGCTTCGCCAATGCACAGGGGCGAGCGAGGAGTCGTCGCCGCGGGTCACCCGCTGACGGCGCAGGCGGGCGCGCGCGTGCTGCGCGCGGGGGGCAACGCGGTGGACGCGGCGGTGGCGGCGATGCTCACGTCGTTCGTGGCCGAGCCGCTGCTGACGGGCCTGGGGGCGGGGGGCTACCTGATGGTCGCCGGCGGCGGCTGGGATCCTGCCCTGCTGGACTTCTTCGTGGAGGCCCCGCCGCGGGCGGGCGACGGCTCGGCGGCCGAGCTGCAGGCGATCGACGTCTCCTTCGGCGACGCCGCGCAGGTGTTCCACATCGGGCCGGCCTCCTGCGGGGTGTACGGGACGCCGGCGGGGGCCTGCGAGGCGATCGCGCGGTGGGGCACGGTGTCGCTCGCGGAGCTGGCTGCCCCCGCGGCCGCGCTGGCGCGCGCCGGCGTGGCGCTCAACGCGGGGCAGGCCTACGTCGCGGAGATCCTCGCCGAGCTGCTGCTCTCCACCGCGGAGTGCGCCGCGCTGTGGGCGCCCGCCGGGCACGTGCTGCGCGAGGGCGAGGTGCTTCACAACCCCGAGCTGGGGGATGCGCTCGAGCGCCTTGGCGGCGAGGGCGCCGCGCCGTTCTACGCGGGCGACATCGCCGCCGCCGTGAGCGGCTGGCTGGGCGAGCGCGGCGGCTCGATCACCGGTGAGGCGCTGGCGGCCTACCGGGCGCGGCTGCGCGCACCGGTGCGGGTGGGCTACCGCGACCGCGAGGTGCTCACCAACCCGCCGCCCTCCGCGGGGGGGACGCTGCTGGCCTACGCGCTCGGCCTGCTCGATCGGTCACCCGGTCCGCCCACGCTCGGCGAGATCGTGGCGGCGATGGAGGCCGCCCAGGGCGAGCGCACCGCCGAGTTCGTCGATGGCCTTGGCGAGGAGGGCTTTCTCGAGCGGTTCCTCACCGAGCGCTTGGGGGCCGACCGAGCGGGGGGCACGGCCGGTCGAGCTGGGGAGACCGGCCACCTTGGGGCGACCACGCACATCTCGGTGCTCGACGGCGACGGCCGCGCGTGCAGCGTCACCTGCACCAACGGCGAGGGCTCGGGCGTGGTGGTGCCCGGCACCGGCATCCACGTCAACAACATCATGGGCGAGCAAGACCTCAACCCGCTCGGCTTCCACCGCCACCCGGCGGGCCGGCGGATGCCGAGCATGATGGCCCCCACCGTGGTGCTGGGGGGCGCCGCGGGGGAGGTCGAGCTGGTGCTGGGCAGCGCCGGCTCCAACCGCATCCGCTCGGCGCTGTTGCAGACGATCGTTGGGGTCGTCGACCACGGCATGAGCGCCTCCGAGGCGGTCGGCGCGCCGCGCGTGCACTACGAGGAGGGGGCGGTGTACGCCGAGCCGGGAATCCCGCTGCGGGCGCTGGCGGCGCCGGGCCGCGAGGTGGTGGCCTTCCACGCGCTCAACCTCTTCTTCGGCGGCGTCCAGGCCGTCCAGCGCCGCGACGGCGAACTGCTCGGCGCGGGCGACCCCCGCCGCGGCGGGGTGGCCGTGTGGGCGTGAGGGGCGCCCTCACTGCGCGGAGAACGAGGCGATCGGGTGGTGCTCGTTGAGGTACTCGGCAAACAGGGGGACGGTGAAGTCGACCAACCCACGGCGTGGGCTCCAGATCAGGCCCTTGCCGATCAGCGAGTCGCGATGCACGGACACCGCGCGCTGGTCACGGGCTCCGTACTCGCGGGCGACCTCACCGACGGCGTAGGGCGACTGCGGCAGCACCGCCATCGCCGCGAGATAACGCTGCTCGGCGTCGGTCGCCAGTTCGAAGCGGGTACCGAAGAAGTCGCGTGCGAGGGAGTCCCGGACGATGTCGGCGACCGTCTGCAGATCGTCCATTGCGATCGGCGTGCGATCCGCGTGGTTCCACAGCTCGCGCCCGTACTCCTGCAGGAAGTAGGGGTAGCCCGCGGTTTCGGTGACGATCCGGCGTGCCACCGGCTCCTCGTAGTCGACGCCGAGCGCTGCGGCTGGACCAATCAGCGCGACTCTCGCGGCGGCTGCCGGCAGGCGACCGAGCTCGGCGTAGGTGAACAGACGGTCGGCGTATGGCTTTGCCGTCATCAACCGCACGCGTAGGTCGGGCAGTCCGGCGCCGACCAGCGCGACGGGCAGGCTCCCGCGGCTGATCGCCTGGAAGGCGATGCAGATCGCGGCCAGCGAGGCGGAGTCGAGGTTGTGCATCTCGTCGAGGAGGAACAACGCCCCCGTGCCGTTGGCGCGCGCGACCTCTCCGATCTCGCACAGCAGGTCGGCGAGATCCTGCTCGGGGTCGCCGGAGTCGGCGATCCCCGTGGCGGCGTGCACGTCGAGCTTGAGCTGCACGCCGCCGGGGGCCGCGAGGCTGAAGGCCTTCACCACTCCAAAAGCGCGATCCACGCGCTCTTTGAGCCGGTGGTGGCGGCTCATCTCGTGCAGCAGTCGCGCGGCCATGCGGGCGAAGGTGGTGCGGAAGTCCGGTTGGGAGCCCACCTCCTGCACGTCGGTGGTGGCCCACCCGGCCTCGCTTGCCAGCACGTCGAACTCCATCAGCAGGACGGTCTTGCCCACGCCGCGCAGCCCGGCGTAGATGAGGCTGCGCTCGTAGGCCCCCGACCCCAGGCGCTCGACCAGCGAACCGAAGCTCTCGAGGTCGCGGTCGCGACCCGCGAGCGTCCGTGGTCTGCGACCGGCGCCGGGCGTGTATGGGTTCTCGCGCTTATTCATGGCGTGTGGTTGACGTTGGTAATGAGTTGCTCGCGGTGTACCGGCGGTGGCGATGCCGGGCTGTGCACGGCATGGAGGACATGCCGGTGATGCTGGTCATACGGCCGGCAACGCTCTTTTCTCGGGTTTTCTAAGCAGGGGTATTGGGTCCTTAGAAAAACCGAGAAAGTGGTTGGGCATCGCCTTCCCAAGTGGGCTCGACATGCTGTGGTGGGCGGTCGCAATGCTGTCGTGGGCGGGTTTGACAGGCTCTTACGCAGGTGGTGGAGATGCTTTCATTGCACTCCACCAGGCTTTTTCTAAAGGATAGCTTAGAATCCCATAGAAAAAGACTGCGGGCGGCCTCAAAGCGACCACCAAAGGCCGTCCTACCCGAAGCGCACCTTGCCGTTGGAGCGCGCGTGCGCCTGCGCGCGCTCGACCAGCTCCATCCGCTTGATCGCCGCGCGGAACAGCATCGTCAGCAGGCGCAGGCGGGCATTCTCCGAGCGTAGCTCCAGCAGCTCCTGCTTGGCGTCGGCGCCGAACTCCACGGTGGCGGCCATGCGGTAGGCATTCAGCGCCTCGATCTCCTCCTCGGAGAGGGCGTTGTCGGTGGCCTGCTCCACCAGCTCGGCATACAGCTGACGGGTGGCGCTCACGACCTCGGGGTCGGCCGGCTCGTCGTGCTCGTCGAGGAACTCCACCACGCCCGCGGGGTAGGGCAGGTCGTCCTGGCGCTCGACCAGGCGAAACGGTCGGGTGCCGCGCGCGAGGATGTTCATGCGCCCGTCCTCCAACCGCTCCAGCACCGTCTCGACGGTGCAGGCGCACCCGATCGGCTTGAGCTCGTCCTCGGCCATCCACAGGATCCCGAACTCGCGTTGGTCCTCCAAGCACTCCTCGATCATCTTGCGATAGCGGTCCTCGAAGATGTGCAGCGGCACGTTCTCGGTCGGCAGCGCCACGATGCCCAGCGGGAACAGCGGGAAGTCGCGGTGCAGGTCCTCCGACATAGGCAGAGTCTAAGGGGGTGAACCGTCAGCTGCCTGCGAACCCGGGGGTGTTGTAACGGCT
>CAYNGQ010000364.1:0-7008 GCA_964396735.1 uncultured Solirubrobacteraceae bacterium
GAGGCTGACGACCCAGCCTACGAAGCTCCAGCCGAAGAAGAAGTTCAGCGCGAAGATGCCACCCTTGCTCGGGTGTTTGCGGTAGAACGCGATGATTGTGGGCAGCCAGTAGGGAACGAACAAGATCGCGAGGAACGCCCCGATTCCCATCGCGGCGACCAGTGCCGGCAGCAGCTTGACGACGAACAGGACCGCCACCAGTGCGGCTGCTGTGCCGAGCCCGATTTTCACACCCTGCGCCAGCTCATTCCACTTTTGTTTCAGAGATTCCATTGTCATGCACCCCTTTTCGCTAGTGTTTGCTCGCTTCGATCGGGAGTCGCTTGGTAGGTCGCTCCTCGATCTGACACGACGATCATCTCCCCGGGCGAGCGCCGCGTCGAGCCAACAAAGGTGGCGTCGTGCAACACCTCTGCGACGGATCCGTAGCAGCGCTCCATGCCCGCCTGCATGACCGAGTTGCTAACCGCCCACGCCCGCGGCGATCCCGCCTCATCCCTCGCCGGGCGAGGCTCGGGCGCTGGGCTGCAGGGCGTCATCGGGCGCGACGGCGAAGCCGGGCCGATGGGGTTCTACCAGGCCTGGGAGGCCCCGCAGTGCGGGCACTCTACGGTGGTGCTCACGGCGGCTGCGAACACGTAGCCACACTGGCAGGCGTAGCAGGCCAGGTCGGTCGGGCCGCCGGACTCGCGCACGCGCTGAGCGGCGGCGTCGGGCGGAAGGGAGGCGAGGTGCGGTGGCGGTGGGGCGAGATTGGGCTCAGGCGCGTGGGCGGAGGGGTGTTCGCCGCGAATACGCTGGACTTGGCGCCGCACGCCGATCGGATGTAGGAGGCTGCCTCTCATCACTCTCCACCTGATAAGACCCGCGGCATGCCTGAAGGTTTCGCCCTCGATGGTCGAATCCCTGGCACGAACCAACCGCGCGCGCCGGCGTGGCGGAGGGCGCAGCCCTCGACCCGCCGGCGAATCACCGGCGTCTGTTTGAGATACTGGGCGCGATGAACCCCGCTCGCAAGCGTACCGTGCGGCTGGTGGTGGCGCTCAGCGCCGCCGTGCTGCTGGCGAGCGCGCTGATCTACACGAGCTTCAACGCCTCAAGCCCCGCGCTCACGCCCAGCCAGCTGCTGCGTGAGGCCCAGCCGGGGCGCAGCTACCAGCTCACCGGCACCGTCGTCAAAGGCTCGGTGCGTCACGACGGCGGCGTGCTCCACTTCAGTGTCGCCGACCGGGCCAACGGCACCGACGCAGTGCCGGTGGCCTACACCGGCATCGTCCCCGACCCCTTCAAAGAAGGGCGCGAGATCATCGTCACCGTGCAGAAGCAGGGCGCCGGCTACACCGGGGAACAGAACTCGCTGATCACCAAGTGCCCCTCCAAGTACACGGTCGCGCCGCCCTCCGAGAAGCAGAACGCCTGAGCGAGGCCTGATGGCGCTGCTCGGACACGTCTGCCTGGTGCTCGCGCTGATCGTGTGCGGGTATGGCATCGCCGTGTCCGTCTACGGGGCCCGTAGCGGCCGGGCCGAGTTCTCGCTGGCGGGCCGCCGCTCGGTATACGCGCTCGCCGGCCTGCTCACCGCCGGGATGGTGCTGCTGGAGATCGCGTTCGTGGGCAACGACTTCGCCTTCAACGCGGTCGCCGACACCTCCTCGCGCACCACGCCGCTGCTCTATCGCCTGGCGGCGCTGTGGTCATCCCAGGAAGGCTCGCTGCTGCTGTGGGCGTGGCTGCTGTCGATGTGGTCGAGCCTCGTGCTGTTCCTCACGCGCAAGCGCCTGCGCGAGGTCGCCTCCTACGCGACCGCGATCCTGCTCGGCTTCGGCGGGTTCTTCGTGGGGCTGATGGTGTTCTACGCCAACCCGTTCACGACCACCAATCCGGTGCCCGCCGAAGGGGTCGGCCTCGACCCGCTGCTGCGCTTTCCCACGATGATGATTCACCCCCCGATGCTCTACTCGGGGTACACGCTCTGCACGATCCCACTCGCGTTCGCGATGGGCGCGCTGATCGCCCGGAAAGTGGATGGGGAGTGGATCGCCGTGGTACGCCGCTTCGCGCTGGCCGCCTGGCTGTTCCTCGGGATGGGCATCCTGCTCGGTGCCTCGTGGTCGTTCTCGGAGCTCGGCTGGGGGGGCTACTGGGGCTGGGACGCGGTCGAGAACGCCTCGCTGCTGCCGTGGCTGACCGGTACCGCCTTCCTGCACTCGCTGATGATCCAGGAGCGCCGCGGGATGCTGAAGGTGTGGAACGTCTCGCTTCCCTTGGCCACCGGGATCCTGGCGATCATGGGCACCTTCATGGTGCGCAGCGGGATCCTCGACTCGATCCACGCCTTCGGCGGCGCGACCGTCGGCGTCCCCTTCCTGCTGCTGATCGCCGCGCTGCTCGCCGGCTCGATCTACCTGGTCGTCTCCCGCCGCGCGATCCTCGCCAGCACCCATCGCCTCGACTCGTTGCTCTCGCGCGAGGCGATCTTCCTGTTCAACAACCTGGTGCTGGTCGGCCTCGCGTTCGTGATCTTTTGGGGCACCTGGTTCCCCAAGATCTCCGAAGCGCTCACCGGCCAAGCCGCCTCGGTGGGGCCGCCGTGGTTTGACCGTTACACCGTCCCGCTGGCGCTGATCCTCGTGCTGCTCTCGGGCATCGGGCCGGTGATCGCGTGGCGGCGCGCCACTCCGCGTGGGGTGCTGCGCAACCTGCTTGTGCCGATCGCCGCGGCGCTGATCACGCTGGTGGTGCTGATCGCCGCCGGCGTCACGCAGAAGCCACTGGCGATCACGATGTTCTGCTGCGCGGCCTTCGCGCTCGGCAGCGTCGCGCAGGAGCTGTGGCGTGGGACCCGCGTGCGCCGCGGTGCCTCGGGCGAGGCGCCCCCGGTGGCGCTGCTGGCGCTGATCCGCCGCAACCGCCGACGCTACGGCGGCTACATCGTGCACGTCGGGATGGCCGTGCTGTTCGTCGGTGTCGCTGCCTCCTCCTCCTTCCAGCACGTCTCCCAGCTCCGGGCCTTCTCTCCAGGGCAGTCCACGCGCGTGGGCGCCTACACGATCCACTACGTGCGGCCCACCGCGGCCCTCACCCCCCACGACGACCCCACCCACACGGGGTCCACGCTCAACGTCGGCGCCGTGCTGCGGGTGACCAAGGATGGGCGCTATGTCACCACGCTGCGTCCCAGCGAGGACTTCTACGAATCCCAGGAAGAATCGCAGGGCTCGGTGGGGCATCTGATTGGCGGGCAAGCGGTCAGCAGCGTCGGCATCGACGCCTCCCTCACGCGCGACATCTGGAGCGCGATCCAGCCCGAACTCGAAACCCCGCGGCTGAAGCACATCATCGAAGTCGGCAACAAGACGATTCCCTTCTCGCGCCCTGACGAGGGCCTGTTCGTGATCGACTTTCTCGCCCACGAATACCTCAAGCACCCGCCGCCGGCGCAGTTCCGCCTGATCGTCTCGCCGCTGATCATGTGGATCTGGCTGGGCGGCCTGATCGTCTTCGCCGGGGGCCTGCTCGCGCTCTCGCCCTCGCCGGGGGCTCTGCGCCGCCGCATCTCGCGGCCGGCCTCGCTGGAGCTGGCCCGCGAAGTCAAGTACCGCGAGTTGCGCGACCTCGAGCTCGACCTCGCCACCGGCAAGCTCTCGCGCGAGGACTACGAAGCGACCAACGCCGCGCTGCGGTTGGAGGCCCTGGAGATCCTCAACCAGCTGGAGTCCGAACCATCGACCGACGCATCCGATCCCATCGATGCGCCGGATCACGCCAACCCCGGCTCCCCCGCCTCCGGCCGGCCGAACGGGCGCGCGGGAGCGCTACCAGGGCTTCTTGAGCAGGATGATGGTGTTTCCGACGAACAGGATCGCGAAGAAGACAGTCCAGCGGTTGAGGTTGCGCTCCACGAGTGAGCCGCCTCCCAACGGGCCCTGGCCGGTGCCGACCCCAAAGGCGCCGGAGAGCCCCGCGTCTTTCCCGGAGTGCATCAGCACAAGGAAGATCAACACCACCGCGATGATCACCTGCAGGATCGAGAGAATCGCTTCCATGGCCTAAGCGTACAGAAACCACTGGCACCCGCCGCCGTACGCAGCCCCTACGGGCAGGGAACCGTCGCGGCGCTGGTGCTGGTGGAGCCGTTTTCGTAGGTGAATTCGGCGGCGAACGGGAAGCCGCCGGTGGGGCAGTGGGTGGGGAGCAGCACCGTGTTGGGGTTGTGATGCCGCTTGGCGGCCTTGCCACCGACCGTCACCGAGAACGACACCGTCGAGGCGTTGGGCTCCAGCGGGATCGTGGGGATCGCGGGAACCGACATCACGAGCTTTTCGCCGTACGGCGGGTTGTCCGGCAGCGCGGTGGCGGTGATCACCACGCGCTCTTCCAGCGGCGAGTAGCCCTGACCGACGATCTCGATCGTCGGATTGACGCCCTGCGGCGGACCCACGAACACCGCGATCGCGGCTTCCTCGCTTTCGACCGTGGAGCCCACGTGCACGTCGGCCAGGGCCCGCCCCGTGCCGATCTGCGACTGCGCCGGGCAGCCGCGCGGGCCGCGTGCCTGCAGCTGAGCCCTCGAGCAGCTGCGGAGCTTCGGCACTTCGAGCGTCAGCCCGGGCGGAAAGTGCACCACCGCCCTGCGCACCGGCGACGGCACGTCGAGTTCGCCGCCGCCGAAGTGGACGGCGAACGTGAAGGCGGCCTTCGCGCCCAGCTTGTCGGGTGAGAACGATGCCCGGATCGTCGCGGTCGTCGCTTCGGGTGGGGGCGGGGGCGTCGGATTGAACTGGGGGGTGGACGATGCGTCCACGACTGCCGGCAGCGCTGCCGCCAGGGTGAGCAGCGAGCCCCCGAGCGCGACTAGGGCGGCGCCCGCGAGGGAGGAGGTCCGCGGGCTCGGGTGGTGGGTGGCGACGGCTCGCGCGCGGATCGCGTGGAGGGGCCTCAATCGCCGGGCTGCCGCTTCGAGGAAGGGCCTCATCGCCAGGCCGTTCTCTCTTTACTTGGGCGGACAGGGAATTGTGTGCTTGACCGTGTTGGTCGTGCCGTCCTCGAAGACGAACTGGGTCTCGTAGGGGAAGCCCCCCTTGGGACAGGTTTTGGGGACGATGATCCCCTTCACGTGCACCAGCTTGCGCTTGCCGCCCACGCTCTCGTAGTAGGCGGCGTTGGGCGCCCCAAGGGTGATGTAGATGCTTTTCGCGGTCGCGTTGGAGGCGCCCGGAAGGGTTTCGATCGGCGGCACCTTGAACGTGAAGCCCAGTCCGTACGGCTTGGGCTCGTTGACCACCTGTGCTTTGAGCACCAGCTGCACCGACACCGGCGACACCGCGTTGAGGTAGGCGAGGATCACGATGTGGCCGTCTTCGTTGGGGCCACGGTAGAAGTTGAGCGTGAACGGCTCTTCGTTCACTTCATGCGCCAGTTCGTAGGCGCCCATGCCGCCGCCGAAGCCGGCTTTGGAATCCTTGGGGCAGACGCTTGGTTCGAGCGTCTGTTCGAGCTTGACCGGGTTGCAGATGCCCACGCCCTGGGTGTCCACCTTGAGGCCCGCCGGTCCCATCACCGTCGCTTCCTCGATCGGCGACGGCAGCGGCCCGCTGGTCGAGCCGAGCGTGGCGGTGCCGTGGACGTTGGTGGGCGCGCCCAGCTTGTCGGGGGAGAAGCTCGCGGTCACTTCCAGCGTCTCCGCCGCCCACGCCGCCGTGGCGGCGAGCAGGCACGTGCATAGGACGGCGACGGCTGTGAGCGCTCTGGCTTTGGACATGGTCAGGTCACGGAGCATTGCATAAGCCTCTGGGAATGTCTTCCGACAGACGTGCCGGTCTTTGGAAGACGCTCTCAACCATTCAACCCGAGAGGCCGCCGAACGGAGCGCATCTGCAACGGATCCTGCGCCGGGCTTCGGCAATCCGGCCACCGGAGGGGCTCCGCCTCAAGGGTCTGTACAGTGCAGCCGGCCTTGGCCTCCACCTTGGGGAATCTGCGCGCCGTGCACCGCTTCTCCCATAGCCTTGCGTGCGAGGGAGATTACAAATCCTTTACCGCGGGGTGCTTGGCTGCCGATATGAACCCTTGCCAGGGTGGTCGGTCCAGCGATCGCGGCCCCGCCTTGGCCTACATATGCGAGACGACAACCAGCCCACTTGACCCGATGACCGTCCGTATCCATGACCGCGCAGGACGCGGAATGGCCGCCCGTGGGGGTTGCGCCGTGGCCACCGCCCGCGGACGCCGTCGCATGATCTCCGCCTGCGGAGGCCGCAGATGAGCGCCCCGCACCGCTGGGCGCGGCGCGCCATGCTCTCGATGCTGGCCGGAGGCGGCCTCAGCGCCGCCGGCTTCGGTGGACCGCTCGCCGGCGGCGCGCTTGCTGCCGAAGGGCAGGCCGCCACCACCACGTCCGAAGACCAGACGCCCGCGGTCACCGAAACGACTCCCCAAGCGTCGGCTCCGACGCAGGCAGGGGGGTCGGGCGACGGCGCGAGCGGGGCTGCCGGGACGAGCGGCGCCGGCGAGACGAGCGCGACCAGCGGGACGGCCTCCAACACCCCCTCGCCCCCCCCCGCCACTCCGCCACCGAGCACCTCGACGGCCCCCACCGCAGCCGCGCCGGCGGCCAGCGAAGCGGCGGGCCCGACAGTGGTGGTGCAGCGCAGCCAGCAGACCACCCCCGGGGTGCGCCACGGCGCAAGCGTCACCGGCTCCGGCAAGAGCAAAGCAGGCACGGGCAGTGGCTCCAAGGAAGGGGAAGGCTCCAAAGGCGAAGGCGAAGGCGCCGGCAAGGGCGGGCCCACCACGGTCCCCGCCGGCACTCCCAACGGCGTCGCGCCCGCGCCGCAGACGGCTGGCGAAGAAGCGAGCGCGCTGGCGACGCTGCTCGCGGGCTCGACCGTGTCGGCGCAGGCGCTCGACTTCTACCGCATACCCCTCTTTCTGCTCCCGGTCTACCAGGCCGCCGCCTTCCAGTACGAC
Source organism: uncultured Solirubrobacteraceae bacterium (assembly GCA_964396735.1). Taxonomy (GTDB): domain Bacteria; phylum Actinomycetota; class Thermoleophilia; order Solirubrobacterales; family Solirubrobacteraceae; genus Palsa-744. The sequence goes on from CAYNGQ010000364.1 coordinate 6,970, forward strand.
GTGCCCTGGCAGGTGCTGGCGGGGATCAACGAAATCGAG
>CAYNGQ010000365.1:0-3849 GCA_964396735.1 uncultured Solirubrobacteraceae bacterium
AGCGATCTCGTGGTGGGTGATCGTGTGATGGGGTTGTGGGGGGACGCGTTTGGCCCGGTCGCGGTAGCCGATAGGAGGATGGTGGTTGGTGTCCCTGATGGCTGGTCGTTCGTTGCGGCTGGTGCGGTGCCGTTGGTGTTCGCGACTGCGTATTACGCGCTTCTTGATCTCGCGGAGTTGCAGGCGGGGGAGGCGTTGCTGGTGCATGCGGGTGCGGGTGGTGTCGGGATGGCCGCGGTGCAGCTCGCGCTTCACCTGGGTGTGGAGGTGTTCGCGACCGCGAGCCCGGGGAAGTGGGGTGTGTTGAGGGAGCTTGGTGTGCGGGAGGATCACATTGCGTCTTCGCGTGATGTGGGTTTCCGGGAGCGGTTTCTTGAGGTGAATGGTGGTCGTGGTGTGGATGTTGTGTTGAGCGCTTTGGCTGGGGAGTTCGTGGATGCGTCGTTGGGGTTGTTGGCGGGTGGTGGGCGGTTCGTTGAGATGGGGAAGGCCGATGTCCGTGACGCCGAGGAGGTAGCCGAGGGTTATCCGGGTGTTCGGTATCGCGCGTTTGACCTGTTTGAGGCGGGTCCTGTGCGTATTGGGGGGATGCTTGGTGAGCTGGTTGGTTTGTTTGAGCGTGGCGTGTTGCGTGTTCCTCCGATTGTGTCGTGGGATGTGCGTCGGGGTGTGGAGGCGTTTCGGTTTTTGAGGGAGGGCCGCAACGTCGGGAAGGTTGTGCTGAGCATCCCCCGCGCGTTGGATGCCGAGGGGACGGTCTTGATCACGGGTGGCACGGGTGATCTTGGTGGGCTGGTCGCGCGTCATCTGGCTGAGACGCATGGTGTGCGTCACGTGTTGTTGGCAAGTCGTAGTGGCCTGGAGGCCCAGGGTGCTGGTGGGCTTGTCAGTGAGCTTGCGGGGTTGGGGTGTGAGGCGAGTGTGGTGGCGTGTGATGTAGCGGATCGCGGTCAGCTCTCAGGGCTGCTCGACTCGATTCCCAGGGAGCGCCCATTGACGGGCATCGTCCACGCGGCGGGTGTGCTGGATGACGGTGTGATCGAGTCGTTGAGCGCCGGGCAGGTGGAGTGTGTGATGCGTCCGAAGGTGGACGCGGCGCTGCTCCTGGACGAGCTGACCGAGGACATGGATCTGGCAGAGTTCGTTTTGTTCTCGTCCGTCGCGGGTCTGCTGGGTGGTGCGGGGCAGGGCAACTATGCGGCCGCGAACGCGTTCTTGGACGCCCTGGCTGAGCGTCGTCGCGCGCGGGGTCTAGCTGGAACATCGCTGGCGTGGGGGTTGTGGGCGCAGGAGACTGGGATGAGCGCGGGCCTGGACGCGGCTGGGAAGCAGCGACTGGGACGGATGGGGATGGCGGCGCTCTCCGCCGAGCAGGGTCTCGCGTTGCTCGACACCGCGCGGGCGACGGGTGAGGGGCTGCTGGTGGCGGCGCGGTTGGATGGGGCGGCGCTGCGCGCACAGGCGCGTGCCGGGATGCTGCCCGCGCTGCTGGGCGGCCTTGTGCGCTCTCCTCCGCGGCGCGCGGACGGGAGCGGGTCCCTGGCGCGGCGGCTGGCTGGCCTGCCCGAAGCCGAGTGGGACGGCGTGGTTATGGAGCTGGTGCGCACCCAGGTGGCCGCGGTGCTGGGGCATGCCTCGCCCGAGGCGATCGACTTGGGGCTCGCGTTCAAGGATCTCGGGTTCGACTCGCTCGCGGCGGTCGAGCTGCGCAACCGCTTGGGGCACGTGACGGGGCTGCGGCTCCCGGTCACGGCGATCTTCGACCACCCGTCCCCCACGGCCCTCACGGGGTTCCTGCGCTCACAGATCGAGGGCGTCAGCGATCACGACCGCAGTGAGGCCAAAATCAGGCAGGCGGTCGATTCGGTCTCGCTCACCAGTCTGCGCAGCGCCGGCCTGCTGGACATCATGCTGGAGCTCAGCAGCTCCATGGGCAGCGACTCCAGTGCGCCTCTCGGGGCGGGCGCAGACAGGGCGAATCCGATCGACACCATGGATCTCGAGAGCCTCGTGCAGAATGCGCTCGAGACGATCGCGATCGCGACCGGGCGCTCCTGATGGCTGTCGATGGCGATCGCGTCCTCGAGGGATTGCGAGCGTCTCTGAAGGAGTCCGAGCGTCTGCGCCAGGAGAATCGGCGCCTGCTCTCGAGCGTCGCGGAGCCGGTCGCGATCGTGGGGATGAGCTGCCGTTACCCGGGTGGGGTGCGCTCGCCGGAGGAGCTGTGGGAGCTGGTGGCGAGCGGGACGGACGCGATCTCGGGGTTCCCCACCGATCGCGGGTGGGATCTGGAGCGTCTGTATGACCCCGATCCCGATCGCCGCGGGGCCTCCTATACGCGCGAGGGGGGCTTCCTCTATGACGCCGGCGAGTTCGATCTGGGCTTCTTCGGGGTCGGTCCGCGCGAGGCGCTGGCGATGGACCCGCAGCAGCGGCTGCTGCTGGAGGCGGCGTGGGAGGTCTGTGAGAACGCGGCGATCGACCCGGCGTCGCTGCGCGGCAGCGCGACCGGCGTGTTCGTTGGCGCCAGCTCCTCGGACTACGCCTCGCGGACGACGGGGGAGGAGGGCTTTCGCCTGACGGGCACCACCGCAAGCGTCATCTCGGGGCGGCTCGCGTATGTGTTCGGGTTGGAGGGCCCCGCGGTGACGGTCGATACGGCGTGTTCCTCCTCGCTGGTGGCGCTGCACCTCGCGTGCCAGGCACTGCGTCAGAGCGAGTGCTCGCTGGCGCTGGTGGGCGGGGTGTGCGTGATGTCCGATCCCTTTCTGTTCGTCGAGTTCGCCCGCCAGCACGGGCTCTCGCCGGATGGGCGCTGCAGGTCCTTCGGGGCGGGCGCGGATGGCACCGGCTGGTCTGAGGGGGTGGGGCTGCTGCTGCTCGAGTGCCTCGCGGATGCCCAGCGCAACGGTCACCGGGTGCTGGCGGTGGTGCGTGGCAGCGCGACCAACCAGGACGGCGCGAGCAACGGCTTGACGGCGCCGAACGGCCCGTCGCAGGAACGCGTGATCCGCCAGGCGCTCGAGCACGCGGGCCTCGCGGCGGCTGACGTGGATGCCGTCGAGGCGCACGGGACGGGCACGACGCTGGGCGACCCGATCGAGGCGCGCGCGCTGCTCGCGACCTACGGGCAGCAGCGCGAAAACGGCCCGCTCCGGCTGGGGTCGATCAAGTCGAACATCGGCCACGCCCAGGCGGCGGCGGGGGTCGGCGGTCTGATCAAGATGGTGCAGGCGATGCGCCACGGGGTGCTGCCGGCGACGCTGCACGTCGAGGAGCCCTCGCCGCACGTGGACTGGTCGGCCGGCGCGGTGCGGCTGCTCAGGGAGCCTGAGCCCTGGCCCCAGAGCGAGCGTCCCCGCCGCGCGGGGGTCTCCTCGTTCGGGGTCAGCGGCACCAACGCGCACGTGATCGTCGAAGAGGCCCCAGCGGCCGACGCAGCCTCATCGGCCGAGGCAGCCCCACCGGCTGACGCAGCCCCACCGGTGGAGCCGACCCTCCCGGCGCTGCCGGCGCTCGCGCTGCTCGTGTCGGCCAAGAGCGAGGCGGCGCTGCGCGCGCAGGCCGAGCGTCTGCGCTCGCATCTGCTTGCGCACCCGGAGCTCGCGCTAGCCGACGTGGCGTTCTCGCTGGCGAGCACCCGGGCTCGGTTTGACCGCCGCGCGGCGGTGCTCGGGCCCGGTCGCGATGCGCTGCTGGCGAGCCTCGACGCGCTGGCGCGCGGTGAGCCTGCCGCGGGTGGTGAGCCGGCGGCGGGCGTGGTGCGCGGCACGGCCACAGACGCCGGGACGGCGTTCATGTTCACCGGGCAGGGAGCGCAGCGTCCGGGGATGGGCGCCGAGCTGTACG
>CAYNGQ010000366.1:0-7851 GCA_964396735.1 uncultured Solirubrobacteraceae bacterium
CGACATCCACCGCTTCGACCTGCCCGACGAGACCTTCCGCATCACCCTCGGCGACCTCCCCGCAACCGACGGCACGCCCGTCATCAGCGCCTACGACCCGCTGCGCGACGAATCCACACCGGCGCGCCTGGTGTCGCAGACCGGCGGGACCGCCACCGTCGAAATCGCCGCCACCGACTATCCCAGGATTCTTACAGTCGAATATCCGTGAGCGATGGCCAATGCCCGACGGCGACTCGCGCGCGGCGGGCCGGGGGAACTCTGTTGACCTGTTGACAGCGACCTCCTCAGCGCGCCGGCACCCGTCGGGCGGGTGACGAATCACTCCCTGAGCATGGCACGCAGCGCCTGCGGTGAGACGCTGCCGATGTCGGTGGCGAAGAGCTCGCGGTTGCGCTCCAGTCGCTCCGGCGACCAATCCCACCACGCCGCGTCGAGCAGAATCCGGGCGACCTCGGGTGTGCACCGCCGGCGGATCGCGCGCGCGGGCACACCACCGACGATGGTGAAATCCGGCACATCGCCGGTGACCACCGATCCGGTCGCCAGCACGACGCCGGCGCCAACGGTGACACCGGGTAGCACTGTCACACCATCCCCCACCCAGCAGGCTGGTCCAATATTCACATCGCCGGGGACCACCATGCTGGGAAGTCCCAGTCGCTCGTTGAGAATGATCTGCATGTTGGGCAGATGGGTGGCATGGTTGGAGGTGATGATCGAGAATTGCATCCCGATCGCGCAGTAGGGCCCGATCGTCGCCTGCCCGGCGCCGCGGATCGACGCCGGCCCGTTGATCTGGGTGTGGTGTCCGATCACCGTGCCCTGCTTGATCTGCGAACCGCTCGCCACCCACGATCCGGTCCCGATCTCGACACCGCCGGCACGCAGGCGTCGCATGTCACGCCGACCGCGCGCTTCGGCGCGAGTCACTCGCCACCGCCTTTTCAGATACTCGATGTCCGGCATCGCCCTCATCCTATGTGACAGGCGCTTTCACACGGAGAGCTCCACGACTCCCCTCGTCCCAGCCGATTTCACACGCGAGGACCCCAGGACTTCCGTCATCCATGTGGCAGGGTGCCTTCACATCCAGATAACAACTCCCTCGCGGCTCGCCATCCCACGCCTATGATGCGGCGATGCCACCCGCGCCCGGCGTCTCGGTCGTCATCCCCGCGTACAACCAGCCACGCCTGCTGGGCGAGGCGCTGGCGAGCGTGCAGGCCCAGACGGCGCCCGCGGCGGAGATCGTCGTGATCGACGACTGCTCGGCTGAGCCGCTCGAGCTGACGACCCCATATTCGAGCGAGCTTCCACTGCGGTTCGTGCGTCACGGCGAGAACCGCGGACCCGCCGCGAGCGCGGTGCACGGCATCGCCGAGGCGCGGTGCGCGCTGATCGCGATGCTCAACCACGACGACGCGTGGGAGCCAGAGTTCCTCGAGCGTCTCGCCCACGCGCTCGACGAGCACCCCGACGCCTGCCTGGCGTTCTGCGACCACGGCATCATGCGCGCCGACGGCAGCCACGACGGTCACCTCTCCGACGCGCAGAGCGCGCGCTACGCCCGCGCCGAGCTCGATGGGGGGCTGCTCGCCGGCGACGCGCTGCACCGGGCCGCGATCCTGCGGAAGGCGATCGCCGGCTCGTCGTTTGCGCTCGCGCGGCTGGAGGCGCTCGAGCTCGCGCTGATCGGCGCCGGCAGCGACACCTGGGACTACGCGCTGGCCGTTGGCGCCTGCCGCGCGGGGCACCCGGCTGTGTACGTCGCGGAGCGGCTGGGGTGGTATCGCGTTTCACCCACGATGCTCTCCGCGACGCACGCCGATCCCCGCAGGCAGATCGAGCTGACCCGCCCACAAACCATGATCCTGATCGTGGTGCTGCGCTCGCGGGAGCTGCGCTCGATTCACGGCGCGATCCGCAGGCGTCTGGCCGCGGCGACCGCACGCTCGTTCGGGGTGGCGCTGCGAACGGGGAGTCCCCGCAACCTCGTACGGGTCGCCGCCGGCGCGATCGCGGGCGCGCGCGACGCCGGGCGTGTCACCGCTCGGCGCGCCACCGCTGGGCACACGACCACTGGGTGCGTCACCGCTGATAGCGGGTGCGACGGGGATGTGAGCGCCGGTTGCGTGCCCGCTGGACGCGAGCCAGCCGGTTGCGAGCCTATGCGCGCGGATCGCCCACCGCAAGCCGCGCAGAGTCATGCTCGACCGGGGCTGTAGCGCGATGGACTGCCATCGCGCGCGGTACCGCCAGCCAGTTGACGACCTCGCTCGCCGCGACGAACCCGGCGCGGTCGAACGGCCCCGCGCCGGTCACCGAGAAGATTTCATAGTCGAGCTCTCCCAGCAGCTCCCACGGCGCCTCGGGCACCGCGCCGTACAGCGCCGACGCCGCGGCGACGTGCTCGAACACGATCAGCGGTCGCGCCTCGCGCAGCACCGCCGTGCCGCCTTCGAGCACGGCGAGCTCGGCGCCCTCCACGTCGATCTTGACCACGCTCGGGTGGAGATCGCCGATCTCCGCGTCGAGCGTCGACACCTCCACCGCGATCCGCTCGGGGCGTCCGCGCTCGTCGCTGATCTCCGGGCGCTCGCGCAGGCCGCTCCAGCCGTCGAGCTTGGTGTAGTGACAGAACTGGGCGCGCCCCACCTGAGCACCGAGCGCCTTGCGGCGGCAGTCCACCCCGGGGAACACCCGCGCGATCTCATCGGCGAGGCGCGGAATCGGCTCGAACGCGATGTGCCGGCCGCGGGGCGCGACGCGCACGGCCTCGCGCAACACCTGGCCCCGGTTGGCGCCGATGTCGATGTAGCTGCCCGTGCCGCGCAGCGAGGTGGCGAGGATCGCGGCGATCCCGATCTCCTCGCGCTGTGCCTGCCTGGTGTGCACATCGATCGCGGCCAGCCACTCGGGCCGGTTCAGGCGCCGCGCCGCTGCCCCGACTGCTCGTGTGGCGAATCGCATGCGCGCATTCTGGCATCGACTCCCGCCGGGGAACGCACCGCGCTGTGAAGTTTTGACATCCACGAGCGACATCCCACCGTCCGCGGCACAATCGACGCCATCCGCGATGGACGACCCTCAACCAATCGATGGCGGCCTGCGATTGATCGAGGGGAAGCTGCCGCGCTCACTGCTGCTCGTGACCCAGCTGTGGGGACGCGACGGGGGGGTGGCAGCGCACGTCAGGGCGAGCGCGGCGCTGCTCGCGCGCCACGGCGTGGACGTGCACGTGCTGGTGGCAGAAGTCCAACCAGACAGAGGAGCTCCCGAGGTCGCCAACGTTCAACCCGCCGAGGAGACCCCGGGCGTGACCGTGCACCGCCGCCCCGAGCTGCTCGACGCCCGCGCATCGATTCGCGCCCGGCTCGGAGCGTCGCTGGCGGCCGCGCCGACGGTGATCCACCTGCACCAGCGGGCCGACGCGAAGCTCCTCGACGCGCTGCGCGCGCACGCGCCGGTGGTGGTCAGCGCCCATGGGTACGCCGCCTGCACCTCCGGCGTCTACTTCTTCGCCCCAGGCCAGGAGTGCACGCGCGCGCACGGTCCGGGGTGCGTGTTCAACCTGACGGTGCGCGGCTGTGCCCATACCCACCATCTCAAACCGTTCCCCGCGAAGTACCGCGAGGCGACGCGGGGGGTGCAGACGCTCGCCCGCGCCGATCTGGTGCTCTCCTACTCCAGCGCGGTCGACCGGCACCTGGCCGCCAACGGCCTGACGCGGCGAGCGGTGATCCCGCTGTTCGCCACGATGGACGCGAAGGTCGGCTCCGGACACGCCACCCGGCGACGCGTCGTCTTCGCCGGCCGCGTCGCCGGGCCGAAGGGGCCGGGCGTGCTGCTCCACGCCGCGCGCGAGGTGGAGGCCGAGTTCGTGATCTGCGGCGAGGGGCGACGGCTGCAGGCGATGCGCCGGCTGGCGCGGCAACTGGGCGTGGAGCGACGCGTGGACTTCAAGGGCTGGCTGGCGCCCGATGCGCTTGCGCAAGAGCTGGCGGACGCATCGGTCGTGGCGATGCCATCACGCTGGCCAGAGCCCTTCGGCCTGGTCGGAATCGAGGCGTTGGCGGCCGGCCGGCCGGTGGTGGCGAGCGCCACCGGCGGAATCCTCGATTGGTTGCAGGATGGCGTCAACGGGCTGAGCGTCCGACCGGGGGACGCGCGCGATCTGGCGCGCGCGCTCGACGAGTTGCTGGTCGATCCGGAGCGCCAGCGGATCATGGGCGAGGCCGGCAGGGCGATGGTCGCGGCCCGCTTCTCACCCGAGCGCCATCTCGCCGCGCTGTCGGAGAGCTACCGCGTCGCGCGCGCGACGTGGCAGCTCACGCCCGGCGCAGCGCTCCGCTGAGCACAACCTGCTCCAGCAGCGCGCCCACGATCCGGGCGTTGCCCGTCGCGCTCATCCGCTCCTCGGCGAACGCCCGGCCGCGAGCGCCCTGCGTCTCGCGCAAAGCGGAGTCGGCGAGCATCTCCTGGAGCGCCCCCGCCAGCGCGGAGGCGCTCGGCGGCACGATCACCGCGGCCTGTGCGCGCGCGAGCTCCAGCCACGCGCTGGGACCGTCGATCGCAAGCACCGGCCGGCCGGCGGCGAGCGAGGCGGCGAGCGTGGTCTTGCGAGTGGTTGGGCCGGCAGTTTCCGCGAACAGCAGCACCTCACAGGACCCGAGCGCATCCGCCAGCGCCTGCGGCTCCTGGATGCCGGAGAAGGACAGCGCCCCGGCGACCCCACGGGCGTGCGCCGCGCGCAGCCACATCTCGCCCGCGGGCGACTCCGCGCCGGGCGCCCCCAGCAGGCTCAGCTCGACGGGCACGCCACGATCCGCCAGCAGCCGCACGGCGTCGAGCGTCAGCGAAACGGCCGCTCCCTCGGCCGAGTAACCGAACAGCCCCACAACCGGACGGGCGCGCTCGGCCGGCGGGCCGACGTCGGCAGCGGGGAGATTCGAGAACACGGGCGCCACCACCGTCCGCCGCCCGGGCAGCCACACGCGGGAGAGGACCCACCGCTCCTGGAAGTCGGCGGTGAGGATCAGCGCCGTCGAGGCGCGCATGACGTCGACCAGGAGCGCCCGCTGCGTGAGCGCCCAGGCGGCGCCCCGCCAGCCGCGCCGGCGCCACGGATAGGCGAACTCGTGCAGCACGGTGAGGAGCGGGACCCGGGCTTGGCGCAGCGCCGAGAGCGTCGGATGAACGAACAGCGGCACCCCCCGGTGGGAGTAGGCGAATACCGAGTAGTGCAGCAGGATCGCGTCGGGCGGATCTCCCCCCAGTTCCTCCCGGAGCGCCGCCGTCCACGCTCGCATCCGCGACGTGCTCCCCCGCAGCGACTCCGGGCTGCGCGACAGCCAGTGCAGCGAGCAGCCGATGCCCTGCCGAGCGAGCGCGTCGGCGAGCAGGTCGGCGTGGTCGCGCACGCCGCAGATGGGGCTCGTGGAGACGCCGACCACGGCGATCCGGCGCCGCGGCGCCGCGGTGAAATCCTCCCTCGGAGCTGCGGCGAAATCCTCCCTCGGAGCTCTGGCGAAATCCTCCCTCGGAGCTCCACCGGGACCCGCCGGCAACGCCGGGGTCGTGGAGGCCCGACGCGCCGGAGCCACTCCTGCGCGGGCACCGCTATCCACCCAGAACCTCGCCCCGATACGCAGCCTCGATTCCTTCAGTGAGCGCAGCCAGATCCCCGGTGGGAAGCACCAGACCGGTACGGCCCGGCTCGATCAGCTCCTTCATCCCGGTGTCCTCGCTGGCGATCACCGGCACGCCGCAGGCGAGCGCCTCGGCGGCGCCGTAGGAGAAGCCGTCGACGTAAGAGGGGTGCACATACAGCCGCGCCCTGCGCAGGTGGGGCAGCGGATCGCCCGGGGCGACGCTGATCCGTGGATCCTCGGCGCACGCCCGTTCGATGAAGCGCCGCATCCCCCGCGATTTCCAGCCGCCGACGAGCACTAGGCGCACCTCCGCCTCAGGCAGGCCGCGCACGGCGTCGACGAGCAGCGGCACTCCCTTGGCGACCGACAGGCCCCCGACGTACACGATGTCGAACGTCGCCGAGCTCCGCGGCGAGGCGCCGTCAGACCCGAAACGGGGATCGGGCGTCAGCGGGAAGCGGACGAGCAGCTCCTCGGGGATTCCCTCCTCGGCGAACGACTCCCAGATGTATCTGGAGGCGACGTAGATGCGCTCCGCCTGCGCATACTCGAGCAGGTGGCGCTTGGAGATGTGCCCTGCATGTGAGCGCTCGAGCGGATACCGGCGATGCGCCGCCGCATGCTGGCGGGCGAGATGCCGCGCATGCACCCCTCCCGATACGAGCGCGATCGACTCGTATTGCATCTCTCTCGCCCTGCGAAATTGGGCAAGTGCCTGGCCGCAGAAGGTGATCAAATGGTCACCCGCGGGCAGCTGCCCGGCCGCGTAGGCGTCGAACTCCGCCCAGGATCGCCTGATGCGCCAGGTGGAGGAGAAGCGCCCGAGCGCACGGAACTGGATCGAGCGCCCGGGCACGCGCGAGCGGGCGAGCGGCGCGGCGGCACGTTCGGCGGTCGAGCGCGAGATGCAGACACTCGGCTCCCCGCGGCGCTCGAGCGCGTCGACGATCTCCTGCACGTGGCGCCCGAGGCCGGCCACTCCCGGCGACGCCGCGCAGGAGACGACCACGCGGCCCGCGGGCAGCGCCCGCTCCTGCGCCCGCGCAACCTCCGCGCGCCACGCCGCGCCGGGCGGCCGGTTGCCCTGCCGCTCGTCGAAGGACGCGGACATTGGCAACTCAACCGATGCGGTCATAGCCCCACAGCGACACCAGATCGCGGTCGAGATACTCGCTCAGGGCGACCACCTCGCCCCTGAAACGGCGGCGCAGCTCGAGCATGAAGCGTTCGTCGGGCGGCTGGGGCCGGCCCCACACCAGGCGGCGGCGCAGCGCCGGAAAGACCTCGCGCCGCACACGCTCGGGCAGGAGCCCCCTGGCGCCGGCCTTCACCGTCCGCGACACCGGACCCCGCCCCCCGTACAGCGTGCGAATCAGCGCGTCGAGGCGCACCGCGCGCACCTGCACCTTCGTCGGGTTGGACTCCATCACCTGCACTGGAGCGGTGTCGTCGACATCGAGGAAGCGCAGCACCGCGCGCACGGTCGCCTCGTTGTCACGACGAAAGTCGTCGTAGATCAACACCAGCACCTGCTCGGCCGGGAACACGTCGTGGAAGCGACGCAGCTGCTCGACGTAGCGCACTTGCTCCGAGTACAGCAGCGCCTGCGGCCAGTGCGAGGAGCCCGGGATGCTCCTACCCCGGCGCCGCTCGGACTCCAGCGCGAGCGCGCGGCGAAAGTCCTTCTCGGTCTCGACGTGGTGGAGCAGCCAGTGCAGGTGCAGCGAGCGCAGGAAGCTCGCGGGCTCGCGCAGAATCGCGATCACCCGCGCGGCCGGCTGCAGTTGCGCGATCTCGCTTGCGGCGGTGTGCGACCACAGGTACGTCGGCGAGGCCTCTCCCGCACGCTGGGCCGGTGAGGCGGGTGCGAACAGCGCGAGGTACTCCGCGAGCGTGCGCGGATCCCCGTTCGATGTGCCCGAGACGCGCTGGCGCAGGTCGCTGGCGAAGAACTTCGGCTCCTTGCGCTCGGGCATGTAGATCTGCGGGTGGCGGCGCAGCATCTCGTACAGCGCGGTGGTACCGCACTTGTGGTGGCCGGCGATGAAGAAGTCCGGCACTCGCTGCCGCGCGACGATGGCGCCAGCCGGCGACTCCGCGTCCACGGCCTGCAACTCAGGCGACAAGGTCATACCCCCACAGGCTCACGAGGTCGCGGCCGAGGTACTCGCTCAGCGCCACCACCTCGCCCTTGAAG
>CAYNGQ010000367.1:0-2338 GCA_964396735.1 uncultured Solirubrobacteraceae bacterium
CGACGCTCGCGCTCGGCGCCTCCCTCGACCCCGAAGCGCTCGCTGTCGCCCGTGCCGCAGCGGTTGAGAAGCGCGCGCGCATCGTGCAGGTGTCAACCGAGGAGCTGGCCACCGCCCCGCCCGCACCCACCTTCCAACAGCGCAACTTCGCCCTCGCGCGGGTGGCGGCGGAGGCGTATCTCGCCGATGCGGGGATCGCTGTGCGGGAGGACGCCGTGCGCGAGGCGGCGCTCGCGGTGGAGGTACCGGGGCGCATGCAGGTGGTGGCCGACCTGCCGCTGACGGTGCTCGACGGGGCGCACAACCCCGACGCGGCGCGGGCCCTGGTCGAGTCGCTGCCGGCGCTGCTTGCGGGCCGGTACATCGCGGATCCGATTGGGCGTGGGCCGCATGGGATGGAGGGGGGATTTAATCCCCAGCTTGCGCATTTGATTGGAGACCCGCCCGCCCCCCATAACCAGCTTGCGCTAGTTATGGGGGTGCTGGAGGACAAGGACGCGGCAAGCATGTTGGCGGCGCTGCTGCCACTGTGCGCGCGGGCGTGGTTCACTGCCCCGCCCAGCGCGCGCGCTCTCTCGCCGGCGGCGCTGCAGTCGCTGGCCCGCCAGCAGGGCTTCGAGCAGGCCGCCTGCGAGCCCCACCCGCGGCGGGCGTTGGCGCAGGCGCAGGAATGGGCGCTCGCGCAGCCCGGCCCGACGGCGGTGCTGGCGACCGGCTCCGTCTACCTGGTGGGGGACCTGCTGGCGGGTTGCGCCGAGCGCGGCGAGACGGCTTTCGGGGGTGCGGCCACCGGTGTGGCGGAGGGGCGGAGATGAACGACGACGGCCCGTCGGTGCTCGCGATGGTGGGCGTGGTCGCGCTGATCGTGGCGCTCGTGATCCTGCTGTTCTTCGCCGCCGGCTATCTGGTGGGCCGGATTCTTTTGTGAGCCGCCCCGGCGGCCCAGATGTCCGACGATGGCTGGCATCGCTCGCGTCAGCGACCGAGATTCCCACGATCGGGAAGGGTTTCGCGCCCACGGTTGGAAATACGCTTCGCCTGGCGCGGATCACATTTTGCGTGCAAATGCAGGCTTCTTCCGTCAAAATGTCTAAACTCGGCACCCCCATGACCCGGCCGGGAACTCCTGAGCACTGAGGGATCGATGCTGCCGCTCGCATACTTCGGAATCGAAAGCAACGCCTTCACGACGGCCGTCGATCTCCTGATCGTCGTCGCGGCGGTCATCTACCTGTCGCTGATCTACTGGACCTACGCCGATGCGCGGCGGCGGATCGCCGATCCGATGCTGATCGGCTGCGCCACGGCGGCCTCGTTCTTCCCGTTCGTGGGCACGCTCGTCTACATCATCCTGCGCCCCCCGGAGTACCTGGAGGACGTGCAGGAGCGCGAACTTGAGATCCAGGCCGCCGAAGCGCGGCTCAACGGGCTTGAGCGCACGCTCTGCCCGCATTGCGACTATCCGGTCGAGCGCGACTTCATCCGCTGTCCCAGCTGCCTGCGCAAGCTCAAGGAGCGTTGCGTCAGCTGCGCCAAGCCGCTTGACCGTGCTTGGACGATCTGCCCCTACTGCGAGGCGGAGGTGCCGCCGGAGTCGGCCTCGCCTCGTCGTCGCACCCGCCGGCGGGCGGCCGCGGCCGATGTGCCTTCCGCGGGCGAGGAGCTTACGATGGCGGCCTCTGAGGAGCCTCCCACCGTTGCTGCTCCCGAGCCTGCTTCGCGGGGTTCGGGCCGCGCCAGCCGGGCGCCCGTTGCTCGTGCCCGGCCTGGGGCTGGGCCCAGCGAAGACCTCATTTAGCACTACGACGCACATCTCTCCCGCGTTTTTTTTGTTTTAGAGATCGATCTCAGATATTTTGCTGTGGGCCCACAACCGAAAAGGAACTCATGGACCGTACCTTGATCCTTGTGAAGCCGGATGCCTTTGCTCGCTCGCTTACTGGCGAGATCATTGCTCGCTTTGAGCGTAAGGGGCTTTGCCTTGTGGCTTTGCGTCATATGACGCTTGAGCGGGAGCTTGCTGAACGGCATTACGCTGAGCATGCTTCGCGGCCCTTCTTTGGGGAGCTTGTGGAGTTCATTACCTCGGGGCCTCTGGTGGCGATGGTGCTGGAGGGGGTTGAGGCGGTTCGGGCGGCTCGGCAGGTTATTGGGGCCACCAATCCTCTTGAGGCTGCGCCTGGGTCTATTCGGGGGGATTTTGCGGTTGAGACTGGGCGCAATATGGTTCATGGGTCTGATTCTCCGGAGTCTGCCGCTCGCGAGGCCGCCCTTTTCTTTCCTGATCTTCCTTCCCTTTGAGGGAGGGGGGCCAGGCCCCCCTCCCTCGCCCTCCCCC
>CAYNGQ010000368.1:0-3873 GCA_964396735.1 uncultured Solirubrobacteraceae bacterium
CAATCGCGCGCCACGTCACGAGGGGTGAACGCGAGGATAGCGCGTGCCTCCTGAATGGACTTGCCGCGGATGTGCCCGCACACCATGCGGGCCTTGCGCGCGGAGGTGCGCACGTAGCGTGCCCGCGCGCGCACCACCTGCCGGCGCTCGGCCGGTTTGCGTTTGGTGGCGACCGCCGGTTGGGGCTCCGGGGCAGCCTCCTCTGCCGGGGACTCCTCGGTGGCCTCCTCGGCGACAGGCTCCACGGCTGGCTGCTCGTCTGCCTCTGCATCCGCCTTGGGGGCTTTCTTCGCTTTGGCCGGTTTTTTCTCGGCAGCCGGTTTTTTCTCGGCTTTGGCAGCTGGTTTGTCTGCAGCAGGTTTTTTGGCAGCAGGTTTTTTCGCAGCAGGCTCCACCGGGGTGTCGCCCGGCGTCTCGTTCTCTTTCTCGTCCTCGGCGCTCATCTCAGCGGACCTTCCCGGACCCCGCATGACCACGGAAGTGGCGGGTGGGGGCGAACTCGCCGAGCTTGTGACCGACCATCGACTCCGAGACGAACACGGGGATGTGCTTCTTGCCGTCGTGCACCGCGATCGTGTGGCCCACCATGTCGGGGAAGATCGTCGAGGTGCGCGACCAGGTGCGGATCATCTGTTTGCGGTTCTCGGCGTTGAGCGCCTCGATGCGCTTCATCAGCCGCTCTTCCACCCACGGTCCCTTCTTGCTGGAGCGACTCATCGTGCCTCACACCAACCTTCCACGGGCACGGAGGGCAAGCCGGACAAGGACGCAGTGAGAGAAGTGTGCCGATCGTGGATCGACGGGATCCCCGATCGGCCAGCACACGAGCGATCGAGGACGCCGTTCCGGCGCAGCCATCCGTGTTCGTAGCGGCTCATCGCTGCTTGCCCTTTCCTCGCCGGCGACCGCGCACGATGTAGCGGTCGGAGGTCTTGTTCTTCTTGCGGGTGCGATACCCGAGCGTCGGCACGCCCCACGGGGTGACGGGGTGCCGGCCGGCGGTGGTCGAGCCCTCGCCGCCGCCGTGCGGGTGGTCGACCGGGTTCATCGCCACGCCGCGGGTCTGGGGGCGCACGCCCATGTGGCGCTTGCGCCCGGCCTTGCCCACCTTGATGTTCTGGTGGTCGGAGTTGCCGATCGTGCCCACGGTGGCGCGGCACTCGGCCCGCACCAGGCGCATCTCCCCCGAGGGCAGGCGCAGGGTGGCCATCTCGCCATCCTTGGCCATCAGCTGCACGCCGGCTCCGGCGGAGCGCGCCAGCTGCCCGCCGCGGCCGGGGTGGAGCTCGACGTTGTGCACCACCGTGCCGACCGGCATGCGCGCCAGCGGGAGGCAGTTGCCCACGGCGATGTCGGCCTCCTCGCCGGAGCTGACGGTCATGCCAACGGTCAGCCGCTGGGGCGCGAGGATGTAGCGCTTCTCGCCGTCGAGGTAGTGCAGCAGCGCGATGTAGGAGGAGCGATTGGGGTCGTACTCGATCGCGGCGACCTTGGCGGGCACGCCGTCCTTGCGCCGCTTGAAGTCGATCCGGCGGTACAGCCGCTTGGCGCCGCCACCGCGGTGGCGGGCGGTCTTGCGCCCGTGGGCGTTGCGCCCGCCGCTCTTCTTCAGACCCTCGACGAGCGTCTTCTCGGGCTCGCTCTTGGTGATCTCCGCGAAGTCGGCGTAGGAGGTGAAGCGGCGGCCGGGGGAGGTGGGCTTTGGCTTGCGAATGGGCATGGTCGGTCTCTACACGCTTTCGGTTTGGCTATACGCCCTCGAGCGACTGGAAGACGGGGATCGTTTCGCCCTCGCGCACCTGCACGATCGCCTTCTTCCAGGTGCGGGTGCGCCCGCTGATCGCGCCGCGGCGCTTGGGCTTGGACTTGACGCTCTGGGTGCGCACGTCGACGACGTGCACGTTGAACAGCGATTCCACCGCCTGGCGGATCAGGGTCTTGTGCGCGTCGGGGTGCACGCGGAAGGTGTAGCGGCCAAACGCCGAGAGCGCGTAGCTCTTCTCGGAGATGACCGGGCGGATGATGACCTGGTAGTGCTCCATCACTCCTCACCACCGTCGGGGCTGTCCTGGGGATCCTCGGCGGGCGCCTCGGGCGCATCCGCGGTGGCCTTGGCGGGGGCGGCTTTGGCGGCGCCTTTGGATTCCGACGTCTCGGCAGGGGCGGCTTTCGCGGAGCTCTTAGCTTCCGGCGCCTTGGCGATCGCTGCGCTCCCCGAGCCAGATCCGCCGCCGGCACGCGCGGTGAGCGCGTCGAGCGCGGCCTGCGAGAGCACCAGCGAGGCGGCCCCCACGAGGTCGGCTACGCCCACATCCTCGTGCGTCAGCACTGCCACGCGCGCGAGGTTGCGGAACGACAGCGCGGCATCTGACTCCTCGGGCGCAAGCGCCACGAGTGTCGGACGAGGCTGGTTCCAGTCATCCAGCAGATCCATCGCCTGGCTGGTCTTGGGCGCGGTGAAGGCGCTCGCCTCGACCACGGCGAGCGATCCGCGCGAGGCGTGCAGCGAGAGCGCGCTGCGCAGCGCGGCGCGCTGCTCCTTGCGGTTGACCTTGAAGGTGTAAGAGCGCGGCTGTGGCCCGAACACGGTGCCGCCTCCGGTCCAGATCGGCGAGCGGCTGGAGCCGGCGCGGGCGCGCCCGGTGCCCTTCTGGCGCCACGGCTTGGCCGAGCCGCCGGACACCATCGCGCGGGTCTTGGTGGCCGCGGTGCCGCGGCGGCGGGCGGCCTGCTCGGCGCGCACGCTCTGGTGCACGAGCGGCATGTGGAAGCCGGCGGAGAAGGCAGCGCCATCCAACCCGACGGTCTTGCCGGCGGCGCCCCCCAACACGGGGGCTTTGAGCGCGGCGTCAGCCATTTGCGCGCACCTCCACAACCCCGCCGCGCGGGCCGGGCACCGAGCCTCGCACCATCAGCAGGTTCTGGGCGGCGTCCACGGCGATGACCTCCAGGCCGGGCTGGGTGACGCGGCGGTTGCCCATCTGGCCGGGCCCACGGATGCCCTTCATCACGCGCGCGGGCGTAGCGGAGGCGCCGATCGAGCCGGGGGCGCGAACGTTGTGCGAGCCGTGGGACTTGGGGCCGCTCTTGAAGCCGTGGCGGCGAATCGTGCCCTGAAAGCCCTTGCCCTTGGAGACCCCGGAGATCTTCACCCGGGCGCCAACCTCGAAGGCGGCGACGGTGACGCTCTCGCCGAGCTTCAGCTCACCGAGCGCCGCGGGGGGATCCCTGAACTCCACGAGGTGGCGCATTGGGGGGGCGTCGGCCTTCTTCAGATGTCCCAGCTCCGCTTTGGTGAGGTGCTTCTCGCGGGCGGCCCCAAACGCCAGTTGCACCGCGTCATACCCATCGCGCTCGGTGCTGCGCACAGCGGTGATTGGGCAGGGCCCGGCCTCCAGCACGGTGACGCGGGCGACCGAGCCGTCCTCCTTGAACAGCTGAGTCATTCCGAGCTTCTTGGCAAGGATCGCGGACATCACGTGGCGAGGCGGATCTCGATGTCGACGCCGGCGGGCAGATGGTCGAGGCGCTGCAGCGAGTCGACGGTCTTGGGGGTGGGCTGGTGGATGTCGATCAGGCGCTTGTGCGTGCGGATCTCGAAGTGCTCGCGCGAATCCTTGTCCTTGAAGGGGGAGCGGATCACGCAGTACACGTTCTTCTCCGTGGGCAGCGGCACTGGCCCGGAGACGGTGGCGCCGGTGCGCGTGGCGGTCTCGACGATCTCCTTCGCGGCGGACTCGATCGCACGAGTGTCGTACGCCTTCAGGCGAATACGTATCTTGTTCTGGGCGGCTGGTGCCATGGGAAAAGTCAGTCTTCTATCTGGGGAAGGAATCAGTTGTCTGGATTGCCCAGCGGGGCGCGCGAACGTTG
>CAYNGQ010000369.1:0-3179 GCA_964396735.1 uncultured Solirubrobacteraceae bacterium
GAAACAACCCCCACGACCACCGCCCCCGAAGTGCAGAGCCAGAGCCCCCAGACCCAGAGTGGCGCGGGCGAAGCAGGGGGGCATACCGAGCGGACGAGCCACACCCACCGGCAGACCGGGGCAAGCGGTACGGCCGGCAAGGGGAGGAAGGGCAACGCGACCGCCGGGAAGACCTCCACCGGGAAGCCTTCAAACGCGCCCGCGCCGCCGCCCTCCACGCTCACCCCACCAGGGTGGGCGGGTTTCGGATCACTCGGCGAGGCGATCGGGGGGATCCCCGACTTCTTCATCGAAAGCTTCCGTGTCCCACCTTTCCTGTTGCCCATCTATCAGGCCGCCGGCACCGCGTACGACATCCCCTGGCAGGTGCTGGCGGCGATCAACGAGGTCGAGACCGACTACGGGCGCGACCTCAACCTCTCCAGCGCCGGTGCCGAGGGCTGGATGCAGTTCCTGCCCTCCTCGTGGGCCAGGTACGGGGTGGACGCCACCGGCTCGGGCTACGAGGACCCCTACAACCCGGCCGACGCGATCTTCGCCGCCGCGCGCTACCTGTCAGCCGCCGGCGGGGCGCAGCACATCCGCGGCGCCGTTTTCTCCTACAACCACTCGGCCGCCTACGTCGAAGCTGTGATGCTGCGCGCGCAGCTGCTCGGCGGCACTCCGCCCGAACTGTTGAGCGCGGTCACCGGCCTCACCGAATCGCGCTTCCCCGTGCACGCCGAAGCGCACTTCAGCGACGGCTTCCCGGTCGCTCCCGGCGATCCCAGCAAAACACTGGCGGGAACCACGATCTACGCGCAGGCCGGAGCGCCAGTGATCGCCGTGCAGGATGGCGAAATAACCGCCGACGGCGAATCGCCGACGCTGGGGCGCTACGTCTCGCTACGCGACGCCTACGGCAACACCTATACCTACGCGCAGCTGGGCAGCGTCGCCGCGGTATACCCGGTGCTCGAACCGCGCGTGGATACGGCCGTCAGCGCGCGGATCGCTCACTCAAGCAGCAGCGGTGTCGGTCCCGCCCCCAGCGCGCCGGCGAGCGCCGGTGTGCAGCCGCACTCGCCGCTCTCGCAGGCCGCGGTCACCACCGGCCTGGCGATGGGGGCCGCCAACGCTCTGGAAACGCCCCCTGCGCCGAAGCCGGTCTCGCCACCTCCGGTGCTCCCAGCCACTTCCGGCGAGGCTGGTGGGGCGGCCTCCATGCCACACTCCTTCCGCGCCGGCCCCAACGAGGTCTACCTCGACCCGCTGCACCCCGGGGTACAGGTGCTGGCGGGCACCGTACTCGGTCACGTCGGTGCCGGGCAAATGCTCTTCCAGATCCGCCCCGCGGGCAGCGGCGCGCCGCTGATCGATCCCAAGCCGATCCTCGACGGTTGGGTGCGCCTGGAAGAGACCTCGGCGTTCAGAGCCAAGGGCGAGAACCCCTTCCTCGCGACCTCGCCAACCGTCGGGCAGGTGCTGCTGGCGTCCAAGCCGCAGCTCGAGCAACTGGTGCTGCGCGACCCTGGCGTGCATCTGCCGGCGTGCGAGCATGGCGCGGTGCGGGCCGGCGAGGTCGACCGGCGCGTGCTGGCGGCGCTCGAGTTCCTCTCGGTCTCCGGCCTCAGCCCCACGGTTGCCGCGGCCGGTTGTGGCCACACGACGGGCGCTCACGGCGCCGGCAACGCGATTGACGCCGCGGCGGGCGACGCAGTGGACATCTCCGCGATCGACGGCACCCCGATCGCTGGGCACGAAGGGCAAGGCTCGGTCACGGACATCGCGGTGCGGCGCCTGCTGCGGCTGCAGGGCACGATGAAGCCGGCGCAGATCGTCAGTGCGCTCAGCTACCCGGGCAGCGACAACACGCTGACGCTGCCCGGCTACCACGGCCTGATCCACGTGGCGTTCGCCTCGCCGCGCGCCGTCGGTGGCCAAGGTGCCCGTGCCGCCGCCGTCTCCGGCTCGCCGCTCACCCCCAGCCAATGGCTGCAGCTGATCTCACAGATTGGCGAGATCCCCGAGCCAAACGTCTCGAGCAAGCCCTCCGCGGCGGCGATCCCGGACACCGGCACCGCGTCCGCCGGCGTCGGGTCGAGCACGGATGGCTCCGCGCAGACGGGCTCGGGTTCGAGCAGCTCTTCTACGCAGCCCGCTCCCAGCGCCGGCGGCTCGGCGCAGCCCGGCGTGGGCTCCTCCTCCAACGGCAGTGGCGGTGAATGAGAGTGGCGACCACCACGCCTCCACCTCCTCCCGTACGCCCCCCGGTGCCACCGCCGGGCGGCGGAGGCATGGCTCCGGAGCCACCGCGGCCGGCCTCTCCGCCCCCGCGCACCCTCACTCGCTGGGTGGCTGCCGCCGCGCTTGTGGTAGTGGTTGTCATCGTCGCCTACCTCCTGTTCTTCCGCGGTGGCGGCGCCACGTACAAGTTCGAACTGGAAAACGACAGCCAGCTGGTGCTCGGTGACCAGGTGGAGGTGGGCGGCGTGCCGGTCGGGAACGTCACCGGCATCACGCTCACCCACGACTACCACGCGGCATTGATCACGATCCACATCGAAGGCTCGCTGGTGCCGCTGCACCGAGGCACGACCGCGCAGGTGCGGGTGCCCTCGCTGACGACGGTCGCGGGGCGCTACGTGTCGCTCGCGCCCGGCCCCAACAACGCGCCCACGCTGCCTGCAGGCTCGACGCTGCCGGCCGGCTCGGGCAAAGGCACCACCGACCTCGACCAGCTGTTCGACACGCTCAACCCGCGCACGCGCAAAGGCCTGCAGCAGTACTTCGTGGGCGAATCCGAAGCGTACGCCGGCGCCAGCCAGGAGCTCGGCACCGACGTCGAATACTTCGGCCCCTTCCTGGCCTCGGCCAATCACATCTTCGCCGAGCTCAGCAAAGACCAGCGGACGTTCACCGACTTCCTCGTGTACTCCGCCAAGGCGCTCACCACGCTCGCCGCCCACCGCGAAGAACTGACCAACCTGGTGACCAACGGCGAGCAGGGACTCGGGGCGCTCGGCGCCGAACAGGCCAGCCTGCAGCAGGGGGTCGCGCAGCTGCCCTCCACGTTGGCGCAGGGCAACCGCGCGTTCGCGCAGCTGCCCTCCACGTTCGCCGCGCTGCGCAAACTGGCGACGGTCGCGGGGCCCGACACCAAGACGCTCGCGCCGCTGTTCGCGAAGCTGACGCCGCTC
>CAYNGQ010000370.1:0-4913 GCA_964396735.1 uncultured Solirubrobacteraceae bacterium
GCAGCGCATCATTCGCCAGGTCACTCCGATCTACGACACGCGCGCGCTGGGCTACTCCACGATGCTGGTGGCGGCCAAGGTCGATCCCGAGCACCCGTGGCGGGCGGCGAAGGTCGTCAACTCCCATCCCGGGGTCTCGCACAACTACCTGCGCAACCACGACTTCAACATGTGGTTCACGCTCGCCACCGAGCCCGATTCGCCGCTCGGCCTGGAGGGCACGCTGGAGGTGCTGCAGCGGCTCACCGGGGCGGAGTCGATCCGCCAGCTGCCGACGCTGAAGCTGTTCAAGATCAGGATGGACTTGGAGATGGAGGGGGACACCAAAGCGCTCGCCAGTGAGGGGACGCCGCAACAGGAGGCTGTGCTCGAGTCGGTCGCCTATGACGAGCGCGACATCGCGGTGATCCGCGCCACCCAGGGCGACATGCCGGTGATCGGCGAGCCCTATGCGCCGGCCGAGCAGCGGCTGGGGATGGACGTCGAGACGCTGCTGGAGCACATGGCGGGGATGCGCGAGCGCGGCCTCTTGCGCCGGGTAGCGGCGATCCTCTATCACCGCCGTGCCGGCTTCTCCGCAAACGGGATGGGCGTGTGGAAGGTGCCGCCGGAGCGGATCATGGAGCTGGGCCCGCGGATGGCGTCCTACCGGGGGATCTCCCACTGCTATCAGCGCCCCACCTACGAGGATTGGCCCTACTCGGTCTTCACAATGGCCCACGGTCGCTCCAAGGAGGAGTGCGACGCGATTCTCACCGCGATTGCCGAGCAAACCGGGATCGAGGAGCGCGCCACGCTGTACTCATCGACCGAGTTCAAGAAGATCCGCCTGCTCTACTTCACCGGCGACTACAAGCGGTGGGAAGAGCAAAACGCCTGAAAATTGGGGCCCACCCACCCCCACCCACCCCTGTGACGCTGTCGCTGACCGACACCCGCTCCGCGGAGCTCTACCGGCGCGCGCAGCGGGTGCTCCCCGGCGGCGTCAACTCTCCCGTGCGCGCGATGCGGGCGATCGGGCGCGACCCGCTGTTCATCGCCCGCGGATCGGGTGCCGAGCTCGTGGACGTCGATGGCAACCGCTACGTCGACTACGTCTGCTCGTGGGGGCCGTTGATCCACGGCCACGCCCACCCGCGAATCATCGAGGCGGTGCACGCGGCGAGCGAGCGGGGAACGAGCTTCGGGGCGCCGACGGCCGGAGAGGTCGAGTTGGCCGAAGAGGTGGCACGGCGGATGCCCGGCGTGGACATGCTGCGCATGACCTCCTCCGGCACCGAGGCGACGATGACCGCGCTGCGGCTGGCGCGCGCCGCGACCGGTCGCGAGCGGATCGTCAAGTTCGCCGGCGCCTACCACGGGCACGTGGATGGGCTGCTCGCGCAGGCCGGCTCGGGCCTCGCCACGCAGGCGATCCCGACCAGCCCGGGGGTGCCCGCGGGTGCGGCGGCTGCCACGGTGGTGGTGCCGTGGAACGATCCCGAGGCACTGGTGGAGGCCGTGGGCCGGCACGAGCCGGCGGCGATCCTGGCGGAGCCGATCCCCGCCAACATGGGACTCGTGCCCCCGCGCGCAGGCTTCCTGGAGCTGCTGCGCGAGCAGGCCGACGCGAGCGGGGCGCTGCTGGTGCTCGACGAGGTGATCAGCGGCTTCCGCGTGGCGCGGGGCGGCGCGCAGGAGCTCACGGACGTGCACGGCGACCTCACGATCATGGGCAAGGTGCTCGGCGGCGGCCTGCCGGCGGCGGCGGTGGGTGCTCGCGCGGAGTTGATGGAGCTGCTGGCGCCCTCCGGCGAGGTCTACCAGGCGGGCACCCTGTCGGGCAACCCGCTGGCGGTGGCGGCCGGCATCGCCACGCTGCAGTTGCTCGACGAGGCGGCGTACGCGCGCTTGGCGGGGATCACCGAGCAGCTCGCCGCAGGTTTGCGCGGGGCCGCGAGCGAGCACGCACCGGAGCGTTCGATCCAGATCGCGAGCCTCCCCGGTCTGATGACGGTGTTCTTCAGCGAGCGTCCCGTGCACGACCTGGAGGGAGCGCAGGCGTGCGATCTGCAGGCACACGCCGCGTGGTGCCGGGGGCTGCTGGCGCGCGGGGTCTACCCCCCGCCCTCGCAGTTCGAGGCGTGGTTTCCCTCGCTCGCCCACACCACCGAGCAGATCGAGCGCACCGTGGCCGCCGCCGCCGCCGCGTTTGGAGAGCTTGCATGAGCGCTCCGCCGGTGCTTGCGCGCCTGCAGGCGCTGTTGCGCGAACAGGGCGGCCTGATGGCGAGCCTGCTCGACGGGGACCCCACCAACGCCCGTCCTGCCGGTGAGAGTGCCACCCGGCGACGACCCAACTCCCAACCTCTGGGCGCTGGGCCCGTCCCCAACGGCTCCGGCCCCGCGCAAGTTGCGGCTGCGGGCCCGCGCGCGCAAGCGCACGCCGAGGAGTACGAGCTGCTGATGGAGGCGATCTATGAGGGCTATCTGCTGCACTACGGCTCCCCGCGCGTCGTGCGCCCGCCGGAGGCTGACCTCGGCCTCTTGGCCGGCGACCAGCTGTACGCACTTGGCCTTGCGCGCCTGGTGGCGCTCGGCGACCTGGCCGCTGTGGAGGAGCTTGCGGACGTGATCACGCTCACGGCGCTCGCCCAGGGAGAGGGTCGTGAGGATCTTGCTCTCGCGGTGTGGGCGGCAGGCGCGCGCGCGGTCGGTTGGGGCTCGAGCGATTCCCACCGCCGAGCCAAGACGCTCGTCCATGCCCGGGACCCCGAGGCACTGCAGGCGATGCGCGCGGCCGCTGAAGCTGGGGAGTCGCTGCCGAGCTGACCGCCCGCGCACGTACCCAAGGGCGGCGCTCGAGGGTCCTCAGGCGCTCAATCCCGCAGTATTTGTGACGATAATCACCATCACCGTGGGATGCACTGCGCGACCAGCATCGTCCCGCAGGCGGTATTCTTTGGCGCCCTTGGCCAGCAAGCACGACAAGCACGCCTCCAAGTACACCCTCGACCGCAACATCCCGGGCGCGTTCGAGGGCGAGACGGTCACGCGGCGACGCTTCATGACAGGCTCCGCGCACGCCGCAGGGGCGGTCGCGGCGCTCTCCTTCACGCTGCCGGCACTGGGCTTCGCGATCGGCCCGATCTTCAAGAGCAAGCCCCACGCCTGGGAAACGGTGGGCCCGACCGACATGTTCCCCGACAACAACTACATCCCCACCGTGATCACGCTCACTCCCGGGATCGGCGAGGCCGGCAAGGGGCTGGTGTATGTGCGCCAGAAAAACCCGGCGATCGACACCGACCCCTACGACAAGAACACTCCCTACATCGCGATCACCTCGCGCTGCGCGCACCTCGGCTGCCCGGTGCGCTGGGTGCCCGCCGCCGAGCGCTTCATCTGCCCCTGCCACGGCGGCGTCTACGACCTGCTCGGCCGCCGCGTGGCCGGGCCGCCGCCGCGGCCGCTCGACCGCTTCTACACGCGCGTGGTGGACGGCATGGTGCAGATCGGCTCGCGCTTCAGCGTCAACAGCGAGTTGCGCCGCTTCTCTCCCCGCGACCCCGGCGAGCCGATCGACGGCCTCGGCCAGTACGCCTACCCGTCGCGTCCCTCGATCCGTCGCTAGACCGTGCCCAAAATTCCCACCCCCCCGATCCCCGCGCCGCTGAAGGCCCCGCCGCCACGGCCGCAGGAGAGCAACGGCGCCGTCCGTCCGGTCGATCATGCCGCCAACGCCGGCACCGCGGTCGTCGACTGGGTCGATGAGCGCACCTCGCTGAGCGGGGCGGCGCGCTGGATGATGTTCCGCAAGGTGCCCAAGGGCACCAACTGGTTCTACACCCTGGGCTCGGCGACGATGTTCGCCTTCCTCAACCAGGCGGTCACCGGTGTGTTCCTGGCGATGTACTACCGCCCCGACGCCTCGGGCGGGGCGTACGAATCTATTCGCTACGTCACCAACGACGTGTTCCTCGGGCAGTTCGTGCGGGGCATGCACAAGTGGGGCTCGACCGTGATGGTGGTGCTGGTGTTCCTGCACATGGGCCGCACCTTCTTCTTCGGCGCCTACAAGTACCCGCGCGAGCTCAACTGGGTGATCGGTGTGGTGTTGCTGATCCTGACGATGGTGATGTCGTTCACGGGCTATCTGCTGCCCTTCGACCAGCGTGCTTTCTGGGCGACGCAGGTGGGTGTCAACATCAACGGCACCGGGCCCCTGGTCGGCCCCTATCTAAGCGATTTCCTGCGCGGCGGCTCGGAAATCGGGGCGACCACTCTGTCGCGCTTCTATGCGATCCACATGCTGCTCGTGCCGGGGTTGATCGCGGCGCTGATCGGCGCGCATCTCTATCTGGTGGCGAAGCTCGGCACGACCGCGCCGCCGTGGTCGAAAGCCGAGAAAGACCCACAATTGCGCGAGTCCGAGGCGTGATGGTGCGATGAACCAGCGCGAGAAGGAGGAGTACCTCCGCGAGTACTCGCTCCTGAAGGCCAAAGGAAAACCGTTCTTTCCCTACGCGGTCGTCAAGGACTCGGTCATGGCGTGCATCGTGATGGCGTGCATCATCACGATGTCGCTGGTGCTCGGCGCGGAGCTCGGCTCAAAGGTCAACCCCACCACCAGCACCTACGTGCCGCGCCCGGAGTGGTACTTCTTCTTCTTGTTCGAGTTGCTGCGCGTGATCAAGCCGCCCAGCATGGTCGGGATGGCGACGATCGGGATCCCGACGCTGGCGATGATCCTGCTGTTCCTGCTGCCTTTCTACGACCGTGGCCCCGAGCGCCGGCCCGAGCGCCGGCCGATTGCCACGATCACGGCTCTGTTCGTGATCGGCGCGATGTTCTACCTCACCTGGCAGGGGGCCAGCACGGGCTCGCCGTTCTCGGTGGAAATCGCCACGCCGGCGGCAGTGCGCCACGCCGGCG
>CAYNGQ010000371.1:0-1517 GCA_964396735.1 uncultured Solirubrobacteraceae bacterium
CCCGCTCTGAGAACTTGCCTGCCCGAGCAGCCATAGGCTTTGCGGCGAGCTGCCGGCGAGCGCCAGGATCGTGAAGGAGCCTTCATAGCCGTTCGGCAGTTCGACCGGTTCACGAGACCACTTCGTGCCATCCCAATGGACGACAGCTGTGTCCTGGGCACGACCGAGCACACCGAAGAATACTTCTGTGTGGCCTGGGTGGGCGGGGTCTTCAACAGCCGCGCCGGCCACCGCCCCACTACCCCCCGCTTCGGCGAGCACCTCCGGATTTGGGTCGCCTCCTTCCCCTGCCGCGAGCAACACGCCTGCGGGCGGTTCGGGCAGCACCTGGAAGCGCCCGCCCGGATCGCGCGCGAGCACCACCACCTGCTTGCCACTGGGCCGCGTCTGGTCCTCCCCCACGAGCAGCCCGCCGCCGTGGGGGGTGATCCGGGCGGACAGGCGGTTCGGCTGCATCCCACGGTAGGGCTGCCCTGCTTCGTTCAGCGGGGTTTCCTGAATCGTCCAGTTCGAGTCTTCGTCGCTGGAGCGCTCGAACACGAGCTGGCCCTGGGCGGAGCCGGCCGCAGATGGTGGTGCAAACGCAGCATGACCTGAGGTGTCGGCCGGTGGCGGCACATCCAGCGGCAGCACCTTGTAGGCCCATGCTTCGCCCGGAACACCGGCGGTGGCGGCGCCCATCAATACTGTGCTCTGATCGGCGGTTCCGAGCACGGGCTGCGGCGTGACGCCCTGACCGGCGGCGATGTCCGCGCGGGCGCCGCGACCGCCGGCGAGGTGGACCCCGAGCGCGACGATCCCCAGCGCAGCCGCAAGTGCGAGGCCGCGGTGTGCACGTGCGTGTGTCACCGGCGCACGCTTGTGGCTACAGCATTCGGCCCCGTGCCCGGAGAGCTGGAGCCGTTGGACACACCCGATTCGCACGCGGTGGCAACCGCGTTCGGTCCGGTGCCACCACCACCGCCGCCTGAGGAGACAGGAGCGTTTTCGCAAGCCGTCACGGGCACGGGCTTGGGTTTGGTCAGCTCCTTGGTCTTGAAGCTCAGCCCGGTTGGCCAGCGCTTGGCGCTGAAGCTCAGCCTGAGCGCGTGCTTGCCGGCCTTCAGGCGCTCCTTCGCTGTCCTGGCGATCGGCTTGCCTTCGCGCTTGGCGAGGAGCTGGACGTCGGCCAAGCTGGTCAGCTCGAAGCTGACGGTGACGGTCAGATCGTGGCGGGAAACCCTGATGTCCTTCAGCAGTGCCGGGATGATCTCGGCAGTCGGCGCTTCGGCGCTCGCCGCCTGTTCGACGGCGACCGGCGGCGGCGCGAACAGCTGTGAGTCGTCGGGCGGGGGCGCATCGGGGACAAACTGGGCGACCGACTCGTTCGGGCGCACCGTGATCGTGCCGGCCCAACTGGGATCGGTGTCTTCGGAAAGGACGGTCCCATTCGAGTAGCGAAACAACCATCCCGCGGAGGTCGCAAGCCAGGCTTCTTCAGGCCCGGTGGCCGCGATCACTTGGGCGCTTCCGCGTCC
>CAYNGQ010000372.1:0-6283 GCA_964396735.1 uncultured Solirubrobacteraceae bacterium
ACCGACCGCCAACTGGTGAGGCCCGAGTAGCGGGGCTCCGTGTCGGCCGCCCCATACACGTGCCCGCGCGCAACCGATCTGCCGCCGTCGGCGCCGATCAGCAGCGCGCCCCGCTCGGTTTGGCCATCCGCGAACGTTGCGGTGACCCCATGAGGGTCCTGCGCGATCGCGACGCACTCCCTACCCAGTCGCAGCACTCCTGGCTTGACGGCGTCGAGCAGTGTCAGCTGAACGTCGGCGCGCAGCAAGCTGATCGTCGGCGTCCCATACTCGTCGGCGACCTCTCCCTGCGGGAAGGTGAACAGCAGCTTGCCGTGGATATCGCGGATCTCCTGCGCGCGCAGCTCTGTCCCCGCGGCCTCGATCCGGTCTCCGATGCCGAGCTTCTGCAGAGCTCGCAGCGCGTTGCTCTGCACTCCCAGCCCTGCCCCCGCCTTGCCGAGCTCCGCGGCTCGCTCGAACACGCGCACGTCGATCCCGATGCGCGTCAGCGCGATCGCCGCGGTCAGCCCCGCCGGCCCGGCGCCGATGATCAGCACACGGTTGCCGCCATCGGCTCCCGCGCTTGGAACGCTCGCCTCCTGATTGGCAGGGGCGACGGCATCGGCTCCTGGCGATGCCCCATCCGGTATCGACGCCTGCCCACTCGTGGTGGGATCGGGGGAACCAGCCTCAGGCTCAGGCTCCATCTGCCGCCTGCGCCTCCAGGCGCTCCTTGATGACCTGCATCTGCACCTTGGTGTTCTTGTTCATGTACTCCTCGGCGTGCTCGTCGTCGGCGGGCGCCTCCGGCTTCATCGAGAAGTCCTGCACCCACCGCATCGCGGTGCCCCCGTCGGCCTCCTCGAAGTACCACTCGATGTTCATGTACTGAAACGGGCCGGTCTCGATCCGCTTCGACTTCGAGCTGTGCGTCGTCGGGTCGGCGATCCGCTCGGACGTCCAGCTCCACACCTGCCCGTCGTAGTCGGGGTCGGGGTGGGTGGTGAGCTTGAAGCGAACGGTGTCGCCGTCCTGCTCCACCACCTCCGCGGCGGCGTACTCGCTGAACAGGCTCGGCCAGCTCTCGATGTCCATCATCCGCTCCCACACATACTCCAGTGGGGCTTGGATGACGACTGTGTTGTCGGTATGCGCGGCCATCGCCTACTCCTCTTCGCCGAGGCGCCGGTTTACATAATCGATCGCCTCGCCCACGCTGTGGATCTCCTCGGCGTCCTCGTCGGGAATCCTGAACCCGTAGTCCTGCTGCATGGCGAGCTGGATCTCCATGAAGGCGAGCGAGTCGAGGCCCATGTCCTCGAACGTCGCCTCGCGGTCGTCGATGACGTCGGCCTCGGGGAGGCCCACTCGATCCACGAGGATCCGCTTGAGATCCTCGAATTCGAACTTCGTCTGCTCGGGCAATGCCGTCTCCTTAGGTAGCGGTTGGTTGATCGACAGGGGTGCCGGCTCTCAGATCGACAGGTGTGCTGAGCGCCTGCAGCGCCGGCAGCTGCTCCAGCGCCGCTCGGCGTCCGGCGGCGAGGAACAGGTCGGCGAGGTGGAAGTCTCGCCAATGCGCCGGTCCGAAACGTGGCGTGATCGTGACGTCGGCGAGCTCGGCGTGACGGGCGCTGGTCTCCAGCTGGCTGAGATCCATCACCTCCAGCAGCGTGTCGAGCATGCCGCCGCGCGATTTGCGCTCGCGCGCGGGCGGGAGCTCGGGCTGCTCCGGCCACGCCGCGAGCACCTCAGCGCCGTTCAGGTTGACTGAGACGGCGAGGTCAGCGCCGTCTTCGAACACGGCGCCAGTCGGCACGGGCACGAGCGCCAGGCCGTCCACCAAGCGGTGCCCGTCGCGCTCGTAGGGTGGGAACACGCCGGCGAGCGCGGTGGCGGCCAGCAGCGCCTCCCACAGCGGCCCTTCGCGCAGCGGCGCGGGCGTGCGGTCGGTGAGATCGACGGTCATCACCGCCAGCGGGATCGACATGTCGGCGAACGAGCGCTCCGCGGTGCTCTCGCGCATCAGCCTGCTCATCGCCTCCAGGCCCGAGGAGCTGCCGCTGCCGCCCATCGAGGCTTTGAACAGCTCTGCCACGTTGTCGGCGTCGAAGGCGCCGCGCAGGGTGGCGTCGATCGCCGCGGCGTCCATCCCCTGCGCCAGATAGGCGCCGACGATCGCGCCGATGCTGCTGCCCGACACATAGTCCACCACGTAGCCGGCCTCCTCCAGCACCTGCAGCGCGCCCACGTGTGCATACCCCTTCGCGCCGCCGGCGCCGAGCGCGAGGCCCAGCTTGGTGCGGGTGAGGTGACGCGCCAGCCACGCCTCGTCGGCGGGGTCCGCTCGCGGGCAGGTGCGCACCACGCGGATCGGCGCCCCCGCCGACCATTCGCAGCTGGCCGCGACCGCCTCGTCACCGATCAGCACCGCCTCCACCTGTGCGCCGCGCCCGCCCGGGCCCCGCGCGAGCGCGCCCAGCCGCTCCGCGTCGCGGGCCGAGCCCACCAGCGCCACCACGCGGTCGACTTCGTCGAGCAGCAGCGTCATCGTCTCGGGGTCGAGCTCGCCGGGCAGCAGCACCGTCGCGTGCTCGTCGGTGAGGTCGTCCGCCGCGGTCAGCGTCCCGGCGAACGACAGCCGCCGATCCAGCCAGATCACCGGGCGAGGGCTGACGCGCTGGGCTAGCTCGGCCACGTGCGTGGCCGTCGCGGCCAGCGCCGGGCTGCTGAGGAGCGCCACCGTCTCGCCGCGCTCGTGCTCGACACGGCGCGCGTTGGCGATCACCAGCCGCTCGCTCTGAATGCGAATCAGATTCACCAGGATCGCCGGGTAGCGCTGCGCGAGCGCGAGGAAGCGCTCGCCGTCGAGCTCCATCGCGGAGGTGGGGAGGGCGGTGACCACGGTGGCGGTGCGCGGCTCGCCGGTGACCGCGCCCTGGGCGCCGACGACGTCGCCCTTGCGCTGGCGGGCGACCACCTCGCCAGCGGCGGCGTCGGAGTGCCCGGCGAGGATGTGCACGAGGCCGCCGGTGATCAGCCACAGCCGGTCGCTGGCTTCGCCCGCGGCGCAGATCTGCTCGCCGGCGCCGAACTCCCGCGGGCGCATCTGCTCGGCGACGGCCTCCATCTCCGCATCGGTCAGCCCCGCAAACAGTGGGCTGGGGGGCAGTGGCGGCATCGCGTGCTGCGACATCATTGGATCTCCGCCTCGTGGCTTTTGAGGCCGCGCGCCAGCTCGCGCCGGTCGGGCTTGCCCGAGGCCAGCAACGGCAGCTCGGGCACCACGCTGACGCCGTAAGGCACCTTGTAGCCGGCGATTCCCGCGCGCGCGAAGCTGACCACGTCGCGCCCGGCGAGCGTGGTCTCGGGGCTGGGCACCACGAAGGCGTGCAGCGTTTCGCCCATCGCCGCGTGCGGCACGCCGATCACGCTCGCCTGGCTGATGCCGGGGTGGGTCAGCAGGAAGCTCTCGACCTCGGCGGGGAACACGTTGAAGCCACCCACCTGCACCACTTCCTTGGCCCGCCCGGCGATCGTGAGGTTGCCGGCG
The DNA here is from genome assembly GCA_964396735.1 of uncultured Solirubrobacteraceae bacterium. Classification (GTDB taxonomy): domain Bacteria; phylum Actinomycetota; class Thermoleophilia; order Solirubrobacterales; family Solirubrobacteraceae; genus Palsa-744. The sequence continues at coordinate 3,536 of CAYNGQ010000372.1, forward strand.
GCGTCGATCACCCCGAGGTCGCCGGTGCGAAACCACTCGCCGTCGAACGCCTCGTCCCGCTCCCGCGGGCGGCCGTGATAGCCGGCTGTCACGTAAGCGCCACGTACCTCGATCTCTCCGAGCGCCTCCTCGCCAACCCCCAATCCATCATCCCCATCCCCATCACCGGGGTCATCCACCCAACCCGATGTGGAAGCGCCCGCCCCGGTGCGCACCACCCGGAACTCATAGCCGGGGAGTGGACCTCCCACCGTGTGGTAGCGAACCTCGGGGGGGTCTCCGGGGCGGCAGCTGCTCGCCGCGCCGATCTCGGTCATGCCGTACATGTTGAGCACACGCGCTTCGCGCCGGTCGAGCTCTTCGAGCACCTCGGGCGGACACGAGGATCCAGCGGTGAACCCGCTCTTCACCGGCAGCTCCGCCGTCGTCTTCAGCACCCGCGCGAACAGCGCCGGCGAGCCGTGCAGCACGCGTGCCTCATGCCGCTGCACCGCCTGCACTAGCGGCTGCAGCGAGGTCGTGATGGGTACCAGCACCGCCTCGCCGCCGGCCGCCAGGCAGCACAGCAGGCACGCCAGCCCGAACGCGTGCGAGCCGGGGACAACCAGCACGCATGCTCCTTGCGCGTCTTCGCCCAGCAGCTCGGCGAGCTGCTGCCCCTCGGCCACCCCCAGCGCGTGGGACATCAGCGCGCCCTTCGGCTCCCCGGTCGTGCCGGAGGTGTACATGATCGCCGCCACCTCCTGGTGCAGCGGCTCTGCGCTCGCCGTCGCCGGCCACCGCAGCTCCTCGCGCGCCTCGCCGAGCTCGTCGACGACGATCCCCGTCGAGAGGGTCGGGATCTGCTCGCCCAGGGCGTCGAGCTCCTGCGCGAGCGAGAACCCCCCATGCGCGGCCAGCGAGATCGCCGCCGAGGGCTGTGCGTCGGCGAACACGCGTCGCAGCTCGAAGCTGCGCAGGCGGGCGCTCAGCGGGACGACGGTCGCGCCGGCGCGCCATGCGCCGAAGAGCGCCACCACGAGCGCGGGCACGTTCGAGGCGATCACGGCGACGCGCTCGCCGGCGCGCTCGCCCAGCCGCGCTGCCAGCCGATTGGCCGCCTCGTGCAGCTCGCGGTAGGTGAGCTCCGTTTCGCCGTACGCCAGCGCCGGACGGTGTTGGCTCTGCGACACAGCCGCCTCCAGTAGCGCGCCGATCTGTGGTGGCTGGGGCATGAGCAGGGTGTGCTCGGTGCTCGCGGGAAGCTCAGCTCATGCGCCTGAGCACGAGCGCGCTATTGAAGCCGCCGAAGCCGCGTGCGTTGACGAGGATCGTCGAGAGCTCGCCGCTGCGCTCCGACCCTCTGACGAAGTCCAGCTCGCCGTCAGCGGGCTCGTCGAGGTTGACGATCGGGGGCAGGGCGCCGTCGCGCATCGCCAGCAGCGCCGCCGCCGCATCCAGCGAGGCGCCGCCGGCATACATGCGTCCGACGCCGCTTTTCGGGGCGATCACCGGCACCTTGCCGGCGTGCTCGGCGAACACCGTCTTGATCGCCTCGACCTCCAGCGCGTCGATCTCGGGCACGCCAAAGGCGTCGGCCACGACGGCGTCCACGTCGGCGGGCCCGATCCCGGCGTTCTTCAGCGCCACCGACATCGCCCGCGCGGATTGCGTGGGGTCCGGCGCCGGTCGGCCCCAGTGGTGGGCGTCGTTGGTGGCGCCATAGCCGACGATCTCGCCGTAGATCTGCGGGGCCTTGCGCTGCTGCGCGCTCTCCAGGCTCTCGACCAGCAGGATCGCGCCGCCCTCGCCGGGGACATAACCGTTGGCGCCGGTGTCGAAGGGACGGTACGCCGCGGCCGGCTCCTGCTCGGTGCTGAGGAATCCGGTGCCGAGCTGGCAGGTGATCGCATACGGTCCGATCGGCGCCTCCACGCCGCCGCTGACAGCGGTCTCCACGCCGCGGCGGATCGTGCGCCGCGAGTGAGCCAGCGCCTCCAGCCCGCCGGCGCCCTCCGCGAGCACCACGCCGGAGGGGCCCTTCATCCCGTGCTTGATCGAGATCTGCCCAGTCGTGGCGGCGTAGAACCAGGCGATCGACTGGTAGGCGCCGACGAACACCGGGCCCTTCTCCCACAGCGCCTGGATTTCGCGTTGCCCGAACTCGTTGCCGCCCGAGGAGCTGGCGGTGATCACGCTCATCGAGTACGGGTCGTGCTCGGCCGGGTCGAACTTGGCGTCGTCGAGCGCCTCCTGGGCGGCCGCGAGCGCCATCCACGTCCAGCGGTCGGTCTGCTTGATCAGCCGTTGGTCGATGTGGTCCTCGGGGTCGAAGCCTTTCACTTCGCCAGCCAGCGTCGCCGGGTAGCGCGAGGGGTCGAAACGCGCGATGCGCTCGATCCCGCTGTCGCCGGCGCGGGTGGCGGCCCACCACGACTCGCGGTCCTGGCCGGTGGGGGCGACTACGCCGATGCCGGTGATCACGGAGCGGCGGTCGGGGGAAGGGATCGTGGGACTCATTTCACAGCCCCGCGTTGCGGCGCTCGCCGGGAACCGAGAAGATCATCGCCGACTGGAAGCCGCCGAAGCCGCTGCCGGTCGAGAGCGCCACGTCGATCTGCTTGCGCACCGCCACTTTGGGCGTGTAGTTGAGGTCGCACTCGGGGTCGGGGTTCTCCCAGTTGGCGGTGGGTGGCACCACGCCGCGATCGATCGCCAGCGCGCAGGTCGCCATCTCGATCGCGCCGATCCCGCCGAGGGAGTGGCCCC
>CAYNGQ010000373.1:0-5203 GCA_964396735.1 uncultured Solirubrobacteraceae bacterium
CGGCCAGCGCCCACGCGCGCGTTCCCCCAACCAACGGCCAGCGCCCACGCGCGCGTTCCCCCAACCAACCCAACCCGCGCGGACGATCCAACCCGCGCGGACGATCCCAAAATCCGACCCTCGTTTTGGCCCGCTGTCGAAAGATCGCACGCGGGATTTCGCCAACGGGGCGATACCCGAGCACGCTGAGAGGTCTACGATTCGTGGTCGGCCCGATCCTCGGCGGGATCGGCCTGCGCAGGGCCGGGCGGCGACGCCTCCACCGGCTTCGGGCGCCCACCAATAGATCGCGACGAGGAGGAACAGAACCCCCCCATGCCCAGGACACGCCAGCAGAACGTCACAGCCGCACAGTGGAGCGCCAACGGCAGCGCCCTCGGCTCGCTCGACCTCACCCTCCCCGTCAACCAGGTGTTCGCGTCCAACGTGTTCAGCCCGGTCGTCCAGCGCCAGCGCCTGCCCAAGGACGTGTATAAGGCGCTGAAGAAGACGCTGGAGCGCGGCGAGGCGCTCGACACCTCGCTGGCGGACGCCGTGGCACAGGCGATGAAGGAGTGGGCGCTGGAGAAGGGCGCCACGCACTACACGCACTGGTTTCAGCCGCTGACCGGGTCGACCGCGGAGAAGCACGACTCCTTCTACGCGCCCGTCGGCGACGGCACCGCGATCGCGGAGTTCTCCGGCAAGGAGCTGATCCAGGGCGAGCCCGACGCCTCCTCGTTTCCCACCGGCGGCATCCGCGCCACCTTCGAGGCCCGCGGCTACACCGCGTGGGACCCGACCTCGCCCGCGTTCCTGCTGGAGAACCCCAACGGCGCGCTGCTGTGCATCCCCACGGCGTTCACGTCGTGGACCGGTGAGGCGCTCGACCACAAGATCCCGCTGCTGCGCTCGATGGACGCGCTCTCCGGCGCCGCGATCCGTGCGCTGAAGCTGCTCGGCGTCGAGGACGCGCGGCGGGTGTTCACCACCGTGGGCCCCGAGCAGGAGTACTTCCTGATCGACGAGCAGTATTACTTCGAGCGTCCCGACCTGTTGACGACCGGGCGCACGCTGTTCGGCGCCAAGCCGCCCAAGGGCCACGAGCTCGACGACCACTACTTCGGCTCGATCCCCGAGCGGATCCTCGCGTACATGCTGGAGACCGAGCGGGAACTCGCGAAGCTGGGCGTGCCCGTCAAGACCCGCCACAACGAGGTCGCCCCCAACCAGTACGAGCTGGCGCCGATCTTCGAGAACTCCAACGTCGGCAGCGACCACCAGCAGCTGACGATGCAGGTGATGCAGAACGTGGCGCGCCGCTACGGCCTCGTGTGCCTGCTGCACGAGAAGCCGTTCGCGGGCGTCAACGGTTCGGGCAAGCACAACAACTGGTCGATGGGCACCGACACGGGCGCCAACCTGCTGGAGCCCGGCGACACCCCGCACGAAAATCTGCAGTTCCTGTTCTTCTGCACAGCGGTGATCCAGGCCGTCAACGCCCACCAGGCGCTGCTGCGCGCCTCGATCGCCTCACCCGGCCAGGACCACCGCCTCGGCGCCAACGAGGCGCCGCCGGCGATCATCTCGATCTTCCTCGGCTCGGAGCTGGAGCGCGTGTTCGGGGCGATCGAGGCCGGCAAGGCGCAGACCTCCAAGCCCGGCTCGTTCCTCGGCCTCGGCACGCCCGTGCTGCCGCCGCTGCCGCTGCACGGCGGCGACCGCAACCGCACCTCCCCGTTCGCGTTCACCGGCAACAAGTTCGAGTTCCGCGCGCTCGGGTCGAGCATGTCGCTGGCGCTGCCCAACACCGTGCTCAACACGATCGTCGCCGAGGCGATCGACGACCTCGCCGACAAGCTCGCCGCGGCGATGAAAGGCTCCGGCGCCAACCTCGAGAAGGCGCTCACGAAAGTCGTCAAGGAGAGCTACGCCGCCAACAAGCAAATCGTGTTCGGCGGCGACAATTACGCGCCGGAGTGGCACAAGGAGGCCGAGAAGCGCGGCCTCTACAACCTGCGCTCGACGCCCGACGCGCTGCCGTGGCTGGTGGACAAAGGCACCGTCGCGCTGTTCAAGAAATACAAGGTGCTCTCCAAGCGCGAGCTGGAGTCCCGCTACGAGGTGTTCACCGAGCAGTACGCGGTGAAGCTCAACATCGAGGCCGAGACCGCGGCGGCGATCGCCCGCACGATGCTGCTGGGAGCGGCGGTGCGCTACCTCAACGAATTGAAGGCCACCGGCCTGCAGGAGCTGATCGCCGAGGTGGAGCCGCTGGTGAAGGAGCTGCACTACAACCTCGTCAAGCTGGAGGACGCCAACCTCGCCGACAACCAGCCTGACGAGTCGGCGCCCAAGTGGGCGGTTTACATGCGCGACAAGGTGCTCACCGCGATGGACGACGTGCGCGAGGTCGCCGACCGCCTCGAGGGGATCGTGCCGGACGACCTGTGGCCGCTGCCGAAGTACGCGGAGATGCTGTTTATCAAGTGATAGGTCGAGATCGTCCGCGCGGGTCGTCGCGCAGCCCGCGGTGGTGGCCGTTGGGCCTCCGTGCCCAACGTCTAAGCGTGCGGACGATCCGCCGCCGCCAACCGCGCGAGCACCTCCGCGCGGTCGGTGCCGTGGGCGCGCAGCACGCGATCGAACTCCTCGCCGTAGATGCGCATCACGGCGAGGAGCAGGTCCTTGGTGCCCACGCCCCCGGCGCCGCGCTGCGCTGCGATCTCGACCGCCTGCTCGCTCACCAGCGCGACAGGGTCGCGCTCGGCGCCGCCGCGGGCGGAGGCCGGGGCGGGCGGTTCGCGCTCGTGGCCCTCGCCATCCTCCGTTTCGAAGGCTCCCTCGCTGACGCCCAGCGCCTGCAGCGCGATCCCCGACTCGCCGTGCAGGCGCAGCACTCGCAGCCAGCGCTCGGCCTCGCCCTCGGGAGTACGCGCGAACGGCATCGCGGTGGCGGCGATCCCGAGCGCCATCGCCGCGTCGGGGGCCAGTGTCGCCGTGGGGCTCACGGCGTCGCCCCCACCATGACTCCCACCCCGGCCTGCCCGCGCGCGAGCGCGGTCGGTAGATGGGTGACGCTGTCGCGTCGCAGCTTCACGCCCGGCTGCCCACCGGTCTCAGCCAGGCGCAACTCGACGATCGCGGTGCCCGCCATGCCCGCGGCGTGACGCGCATTGGCGATCAGTTCGGGAACCTCCCCCCGCTGCACCCCGCAGGCGAGCAGCAGCTGCTCGGCGCGGCGGTTGGAGGGCGTCTCGCGGTCGAACTCCAACTCCTCGAGAACCACGGCCGGCGCGGCTGGGTCCCCTGCGATGTTGAGCACACATGCGGCCATGTCGTCAGGACGTGTATCGGTCGCTTCGGCCACGCGCTGTAGCAGCTGCGATGCACTCGCCGCGGGCCCCAGCTCGGCGAGCGCACGGGTGAGCCGTTCGGCGCCGAACAGCTCGCCGCCGGTGCGCGCCTCGGTGACGCCGTCGGTGAAGAAGCACACCTGCGCTCCGCCGGGCACCGCCACCGTGGTTTGGCGCGAGCCGGTGCGCATGCCCGCGCCGATCGGCGGCGCGGAGCACACGGTGATCGGCGTGATCGATCCGATCGACCCCACCGGCCCGGCCGACCCAACGGACCCTTCCCGCGCCGTCGATCCCGCCGACCTCGCCGATCCAACTGCCCCCACCGACCTCCCCGACTCCCCCGACCTCGTCAACCCCGCCGAGGGCGAGCCGACCACCAGTGGCGGCGGGTGGCCGGCGCAGGCATACACCAGGGTGCGCTCGTCCGGGTCGTAGGTGGCCACCACCACCGTGGCGAACGATCCGCCGAGCTGGCGCTCCAGCACGCTCTCCGCCGTCTGCACCGCGACCCGCGGCGAAAGACCTGCCTCCATATAGGCGCGCAGGGTGAAGCGCACGAGCGCGGTGTGCGGCAGCGCCTGGCGGCCGTGTCCTGAGATGTCTCCGAGGATCACAGCAACCCGGCCGTCGCCGAGCGCAAACACGTCGTAGAAGTCGCCCCCCGCGCCGGGGCCGTCAGCCGGTCGGTAGGCCGCCGAGGTACCCACCACGCCGAGCTGCTTCGGGGTCTCCGGCAGCAGCGCGGCCTGCAGCAAACCGACGTCCTCCAGCAGTTCGCCGCGCTGGCGCTCCAGGCGCCGCGCGCGCATCGCCGCCAGCCACGAGCGTGTGCCAAGGGCAAGGGAGAGCGACAGCAACAGCCCGAGCAGGAACCGCACCGGCAGGGGCACCACGTCGGCGATCTTGGTGATTGTGGTGACCAGTGGCGAGCTGGGCGCCTGCGGCGAGGGGTGTGGCTTTGCCGCCCCTTGGCGCGCGCCCCGTGTCGCTCCCCGCCCCAGCGCCTGCGTTCCTGCGCCCGCGGCGCCGGTGAGTGCTCGCGGCGAGGAGGCGGCGTTGTGCCCCGTCGCGCGGTGAGCAGCACTCCCTCTGTTCCCACCCCGCCTCGCGGTGTGGTGACGTGCACGATCGGCATGGCCCGCACCGTGGTGGGTTGGCACACCGGTTTGAGCGCCGCCTTTGGCCTGTGGCGACGTCGCCGCGGCGCTCGTCGGTGTTGTTGCGACAGTCGTCGACGTCGCGGTGGTGGGTGTGCTCGACGAGATCGCGGCGGTCGGAGTGGAATTGGTGGGTGCCGGCCCCGAGGCGGTGGTTGACGAGGTGGTCGTCGCGGTGGAACCGGTGGTGGAGCCCGAGCTCGAGTTGCCCGAGCTCGAGGTGCCAGCGGGCGTGGCCTGCGAGCGACTTTCCGCGTCCCGTCGTTCGTGGTTCTTGGTGCGCTGCTGCGCGTGAGCCTGCTCGTGCCGCTGGGCGCCACCCCTGCTCTGCTGTTCGCGACCAGCGGCTTCCGGCTGTGCCTGGGTTTCCGTTTGCTGTGTCTGTGGTTGAGTTCCCTGCCCCTGAGGTTCCCCACTCTGGTGTTCGCTGCCGCCTTGCTGCCCGCCGCCGCTCTGCTGTTCGCCGCCATCCGCACCGTGTGAGCGTTCGTGGCCCTCACCCCGCTGTTCAGAGCCTTCGGCGCCCTGCTGGGAATGGCCGCCCCAGCCCGCCTGCCCATGGGCTTCCGGGTGGGCGCCGGCGATCGGGATGTAGGTCAGGGCAAGCGCACAGCCGACCGCGATCGTGCCGCACTGTCTGCGTCGGTTAGCCGAGCGGCGCGTCATGTTCCCGCGCGCTTGCGAGTGCCTCGTCGAGCTCGGGAAAGA
>CAYNGQ010000374.1:0-7087 GCA_964396735.1 uncultured Solirubrobacteraceae bacterium
ACCGAGCGCGTCCAGGCCGCGGGCGGGCGGGTCACGACCTCGGTGTCCCGGAAGACCGACTACCTCGTCGCGGGCGAGTCCGCCGGGTCGAAGCTCGAGAAGGCCCAGCGCCTGGACGTGCCCGTGCTCGACGAGGACGGCCTGCGCAGGCTGGTGGGGGACGGCGGCGCTCAGTAGTCCGCGAGCGTGATCGCCATGTTGTCCTGCAGCGTGTGCGCTGCTTCGGTGGAGATGCCGTCGTTGAAGAACGCAAACGCCAGCTCGTCGCCGTCGGCCGCGGCGCAGTAGCCCGCGAGGTTGGACACTCCCGTGAGCGTGCCCGTCTTCGCCTGGCAGTGGCCCTCGGCGGCGCTGCCGCGCATCCGTTCGGCGAGCGTCCCCGTGTGGCCCGCCACCGCCAGGTCCCCGCGCAGGATCGTCCCGAGTTCGGTGTGCGCGATCTCGTTCAGCAGCGTGACCACTTCGTAGGGGGAGGTTTTGTCTTCTTCGGAGAGCCCCGACCCGTCCACCAAGCGCGGGTGCAGCCCCAGCTCGGCGACCGTCTCGCGCACCACTTTCGCCCCCGCCGCCGTGGTGCCCGCTCCCCCGAAGCGCGCCCCGAGCCCCTTCAGCAGCGTCTCGGCGAAGAAGTTGTCCGACGGCGGCAGCGTCAAGCCGAGCAGCTGCTCGATCGTCGGCGACAGCGCCACCGTCAGCTTCGTCGCTCCCGGCGGGGTGGTGGCCGCGCCGCCGCCCCGCTCCACCACCACGCCGGCCCCTCGCAGCGCCGCGCGCAGCTGGCGCGCCGCGAACGCCGCCGGTGCGTGAGCGCCTTGTTCGTTGCCGGTTTCTCCGCGGTTGAACGCCAGCGCGCTTAGGTCCCCTTCGAGGAACGGATCCCAGGCGTAGCCGCTGGAGGGCTCGCCGCGCAGCGAGTCGAAGTAGGACTCGTCCCCGTACACCTTCCCGGTGACGCGCCTGATGCCCTGCGCCTTCAGCTGCGCCGCCAGCTGCGACACCGAGGTGCCCACGCCGCCGTAGCGGCTGCGGATGAACGCGCTGCTGCCAAATGTCGGGTCGCCGCCGCCGCGCAGGTAGAGATCACCCTCCCATATGCCTCCCGGCGCGAGGTGGCCGGCGCCCAACACGGTGGTTTCCAGCCGCGCCGTCGGCCCCATCCGCTCCAGCGCGGTGACCGCGGTGTACAGCTTCTCCACCGACGCCGGCGGGTGGCGCTGCGTGGCGCGCTCGGCAAACAGCGGCTTGCCGGTGGTCATGTCGTACACGTACGCCCCCGACTGCGTCCCCGCGAGGTCGAGCTCGTGCGCCATGTGCTGCTGCAGCGCCGCGGTGCCCATCGCCGTGGCGGCGGCGGCTCCGTCGCGCGCGGGGTGGCGGGCGGCCAGCAGCAGCGCCCCGGGGGCGGAGCTCCTCGCCGGCACGCCCGGGATCTCCCGCAGGTCGGGGTGCTCCGCTTTGGCGACCGCCGCGCGTACCGCGGCCGTCATCCGCAGGTCGGCCGTGGCGGTCGTCCCAGGCACGAGCGCGCTCGCGACGACGAGCGCGCAGAGGACGATCGGTACCAGTGCAAGCCGGGGCCGGGGCACGCACCACTAGAATAAAGGGTGGTATGGGTAGCGTTGTCCAGCTGGAGAAAACCGCCCGTCGCGCGCGGACTCGTCGCGCGCGACGGCGGCCCAGCAAGACGGCGCTGGTGCTCGGCGGCGGCGGCTTCACCGGAGGCGTATATGAGGTCGGCGCGCTGCGCGCGCTCGACCTGCTGGCCGTCAACAGCACCGTCAACGACTTCGACATCTACGTGGGAACCTCCGCCGGGGCGTTCATCGCGGCGCTCTGCGCCAACGGCGTGACTCCCGACGAGATGATGCGCGTTGCGACCAGCGAGGCTCCTCAGCCGTTTCGCGACATCGACCTCGGCGACCTGCTGCGTCCCAACCTCGGCGAGCTGGTTCGCGGGGGAGTGCGGCTGCCGCTGCGCATCGCCTCGCTCGCGCGCCAGGTCGTCTCCCAGCCGCGGCAGGTCTCGGTGCTGGACCTTGCGCTCGGGCTTGCCAAGGCGCTGCCCTCCGGGCTGTACACCGGCGCCGGCATCGAGGGCTACCTGCACAAGGTGCTGGGCGAGCCCGGCCGCACCGACGACTTCCGCGAGTTGCGTGGAGGCAGGGAGCTGTACATCACCGCCACCGACCTCGACACCTGCGAGCGGGTCGTATTCGGCGCCGAGGGCTTCGAGCACTACCCGATCTCCACCGCCGTGCGCGCCTCCGGGGCGCTGCCGATGGTGTACGCCCCCGTGCGGCTCGACGGCCGCGAGCTGGTCGATGGGGGGCTGATCTCCACTACCAACCTCGACATCGCCGTCGAGGCCGGCGCCGAGCTCGTGGTGGTGATCAACCCCGTGGTGCCGTACGTCAACGACTTCGCCACCGAGGTCCGCACGCTGCGCGGCCGCCGCCCGCGGCACGTTTCGGACATGGGCTTTCCGCAGATCGGCTTCCAGGCGTTCAAGCTGCTCGCCCACCAGCGGCTGCACGAGATGGCCACTCGTTGGGAGGAACGCTACCCCGGCGTGGACATCGTGTTGATCGAGCCCGACGCCACCGACGAGTTGATGTTCCAGACCTCGATCATGAACTTCGCCTCGCGGATCGCGATCGCGCGGCATGGCTTCCAGTCGATCGCCCACCATCTCGCGGGCGAGTACCCGCACTACCGCGAAGTGACCAAGCGGCACGGGATCGAGATCTCCCCGGAGCGGCTGCGCACCGTCGTCGAGCACTTCGAAGCCGAAACCGCCGCCGAGGAGCACGAGCACGACTCAAGCGCCTGGCGGCGAATCCTCGAGAGCACCACCGGCGCGCTGCTGCGCCAGAGTCAGCCGGCGGAGTCGGCCGGCGCCTGAGAGTCGCGACCCGCTGGCGGGCTCCTCCGTGGGGGAGTGTTTATTTTTCGGCCCCAACCAGGTCTCGCGGGGCGGTGGTCAGACTTCAGCCGAGCGCCTTGTCGACCGCGCTCAGCACGCGGGCGGTGGCGGCGGCGTTGCGCAGCGCGATGCGCACGTGGCGCGGCTCGCCCAGCCCGGTGCCGGCGGCGACCAGCACGCCCGCGCGTTCCATCCGCGTGGCCAGCTCGGTGCCGTCGAGCTTCGGGTGGGCGACCCACAGGAAGTTGGCCTGGCTGTCGGTCACCTCGAAGCCGCGCTCGCGCAGCTCGGCGGTCAGCCGCGGACGCTCCTCGCAGACGCTCTGCACGTGGTGCGTGAGCGGTTTGGCGCCGGAGCGCAGCGCCTCCAGCGCGCCCGCCTGTGAGAGCTCGCTGACGCCGAGGTCGGGCTCGAGCTCGGCGAGCAGCTCCTCCGAGCCGGAGCCCCCCACCGCGTAGCCGACGCGCAGCCCCGCCAGGCCCCACGCCTTGGAGAAGCTGCGGAACACCAGCAGCCGCGGGTGCTCCTCCAGCAGTCGCAGCGAGCCGTCGATTGGCTGTGCGTCGGCGAAGTCGACGAGCGCCTCGTCCAGCAGCACCGCGATCCCCTCGGGCAGGCCCTGCAGCAGGCGCTCGAGCTCCGCCGTGGCGAGCAGCTCCCCGGTGGGGTCGTTGGGGCTGGCGAGCGCCACCACGCGCGTGTTGTATTCGGGGGCGGCCGCCAGCAGCGCATCCACCAGCGGCGTCTCTCCGCCGCCGACCGGCACCGCGCGGCCGTGGGCGCGGCGCGCCATGATCGGATACAGCGGGTAGGAGGGCCACGAGGTGAGCAGCTCCTGGCCGGGCTCCATCAGCGCGCGGGTGGCGGCGCTCAGCAACTGCGCGGCGCCATTGCCGACGATCAGGCGCCCCGCCGGGATGTCGTGGCGCTCGGCCAGCTCGCTGCGCAGTCGCGAGCCGCGCAGATGGGGGTAGCGCTGCAGCCCCGCGCGCGCGGTGAAGGTGATCGCGTTGACGATGTTGGCGTGCGGCAGTTCCGGCCACGTGGTCTGCGAGAGATCGAGCGTGGTGACGCGCGTAAGCGCCTTGCGCCTGCGCTCCGCCGCCTCCTCGCGCAGCCCGCGGTTGACCTCCTCCTCCGGTACGCCTTCGAACTGACGATAGTAGTCGAGCAGGCCCATGTCGGCGGCTCGTCGCTAGCGGCTCACTGGACTCAGACGCCGTTGCCGGGGGTGACCATGCTACCGGTGCCGTTGAACAGCACAAACCAGATCGCAAACACCCCGGCGCAGATCGCGGCGGTGATCGCGAACACGCGGCCGAGCGCCCCGCTGCGCTGGTCGATGCCGGCGGCGCGCCGCACGAGGATCCACGCCTCGTCGAGGTTGCGCATGATCTTCAACGCCCCAAACAGCAGCATCAGCAGCCCAACGAGCGACGAGAGGATGCCGAGGCTGATGCTGCCGGAGAGATAACTGACCTGCGCGCCGATCCACAGGCAGGCGATCGGGATCGGCCCCCAGCAGCAGAGGCTGAGCACCGTGATCATCGCCAGCATCGCGTCGGCGAGACGCCGGTCGATTCGCTGGCGCCCGGCGCTGCCGCGCTGGGGCAGTGCCCGGTAGCGGACCGGAGCCGTGCCCGGTCGCCTGCCTACGAAGAGGCCGCCCGTATCGCTGGGATCGCTACGCATATATCACCACGTGCCTACGTGTGTTATATCACTAGCACTCTGTGTGGCGTGGCTGGATCGCGATGCCATCTCGAGTACAGCCTATCGGCCCGCGTACAGCGAGTCGAGAATCTCGGCGTACTTTTCTTCAACGACGTTGCGCTTCACCTTCAGGGTCGGCGTCAGCTCGCCGCCGGCCTGCGAGAGATCGTGCTCGAGGATCGCGAACTTCTTGACCTGCTCGACCTGGGCGTAGCCGGCGTTCACGCGCTCCACTTCGCGCTCGATCAATTCGCGGATCGCGAGCTCGCGGGACAGCAGCGCGGGATCCTCGGGCAGGTCGTGCTCACGCGCGTAGCCGGCGATCTCCTCCTCGTCGAGCGTGATCAGCACCACCGGGTAGGGGCGCCGGTCGCCGTGCATCACCGCCTGGGAGATCCAGCGGCACTGCTTGAGATCGTTCTCGATGTTGGCGGGCGTCAGGTTCTTGCCGCCGGCGGTGATGATGATGTCCTTCTTGCGCCCGGTGATCGAGAGGTAGCCGTCATCGTCGAGCGAGCCGAGGTCGCCGGTGTGCAGCCAGCCGTCCTCCACGGCGCCGAACGAGGCGTCGGCGTTGTGGTGGTAGCCCTGGAAGATGTTCTCGCCCTTGATCATGATCTCTCCGTCGTCGGCGATCCGCAGCTGCACACCCGGCAGCGCGCGCCCAACGGTGCCGAAGCGGTGGTTCTCGATCGTGGAGATCGTGGCGATCGTGGATGTCTCGGTCATCCCGTACCCCTCCAGCACCGGCACGCCCGCGGCCCAAAAGAACTCGAGGATCTCGTGCGCGATCGGGGCGGCGCCGGTGGAGGCCTGGCGCAGGCGCCCGCCGAAGATCGCGCGCACATTTTTGAAGAGAGCCTCCTCGGCCTCCTCGAACGGCGCGCGCAGCTCCGCGGGAATCTCCTCTTCGCGGGCCAGCAGGTCGCGCACGCGCTTGCCCACTTCGATCGCCGCCTCCGTCTTCGCGCGTTCCTCCGGCGGCTGCGCCTCGATCGCGCCGTGGGCGAGCGTGTAGATCTTCTCGAAGATCCGCGGCACCGACGGCAGGAAGGTCGGTTTGACCTCCTGCAGCTCGCCGATGATCTGCTTCACGTCGCCGCCGAAGTAGGCGATCGTCGTGCCGCGGTCGATCGCCCCCAGCTGGATCAGCAGCGCGAGGGCGTGGGCGAGCGGCAGGAACAGGTAGGCGATCTCGTCCTCGTGGATCTGCCCCACCTCGCGCACCATGTCGACCACGGCGCAGTAGTTGCCGTGGGAGAGCACGCACCCCTTCGGCGGCCCCGTGGTGCCGGAGGTGTAGATGAAGGTGTAGGGGTCCTCGGGGGTGAGCGCCTCGCGGCGGCGCCCCAGCTCGGGGGATCCATCACTTGCCTGGCCCCGCTCGCGCACCTGCGCCAGCGGGATCGCCTCGGGCCGGGCAGCTCCCTCGTCTGCCGCGGTGGCGCCGGTGGTTGTGTTGTTCTTTTCGGGGCTAGAACCATTGGGGTCGGGGTCGATCACAATCACGGTGCGCAGCTCCGGCAGGCGGTCGCGCACGGCGGCGACCTTCGCGAGCTGCTCGGCGTTCTCGCACACGATCGCGCAGGCGCCGGAGTCGGAGATCACCCAGTGGCACTCCTCGGGGGAGTTGGTCTGATAAATCGGCACCACCACCGCGCCGGTGGCGGTGATCGCCAGATCGGCGTACGTCCACTCCGGCCGCGTGCCCGCAAGGATGCACACCCGCTCGCCCGGCTGGATGCCGAGGTCGATCAGGCCGAGCGCGATCTCCCGCACGATCTCGCCGAGCTCGGCGTAGGTGACGTCTTGCCAAGCGCCATCCTGCTTGTGGCGGATCGCCACCTTCTCGCTGAACGAGGCGACGGCATCGGGCAGCAGGTCGGCGAGCGTGCGCCCCGCAAGGGGGTGCGCGGCGGACGATCGCGGATCGTGCTCGACGATCGATCCTGCGGCCTGCTCTGCGGTGCCTGCCTCCATGGCGCTCTCCTCCTCGGGTGGGTCAGGGATCCCAAACGGCCCCGACTGACATTACAGCCAAAGGATAGGCGCTACGGGCGCTCTATGTGACCGAGGGCACTCAGCCGCTGGCCTGCGCGGGCCGCTGGGTGGTGGACGGCCTCTGCCGGAGGCTGGCGAGGAAGAGGCTCTTGTCGATCCGGCCCTTGAAGATCGGCACCCCCAGCTCCATGCATTTCGCGAGAACCTCCTTGCGTCCAAGTCCGGCCTCGCGGGCAAGCTCAGTGGGCGTCAGATGATTCGCCATCGGCATCTCCTTGGGAGGGGAAGGGGGAGTACATCTACTTATAGCGCCGCCGGCGGACGTCGGCAACCCCTGGGTTTTTGCCGCAGGGTTGGCGCTTCGGCGCAGTAGGGCGCTCGGAGGGGACCCGGTCGAACGTTCACGGTGCGCGGCGATCGGGCGAGCGGGCTCAAACGGGGTTGGGAATG
>CAYNGQ010000375.1:0-6606 GCA_964396735.1 uncultured Solirubrobacteraceae bacterium
GCTTCGACATGGTTGGCAAGCAGCCGATCGTGCTGCTGAAGACGGTCGACGGCAACAAGTTCCTGCCGATCTGGATCGGCCACCCCGAGGCGGCCTCGATCCTGATGAAGCTGCAGGGCGCCAGCACGCCGCGGCCGATGACGCACGACCTGCTGTGCGACGTGCTCGGCGAGCTGGAGGTGCGCTGCACGCAGGTCGCCGTCACGGAGCTGCGCGAGAACACGTTCTTCGCCTCGATCACGCTCTCGGTCAACGGCCGCGAGCTCGAGATCGACTCCCGCCCCAGCGACGCGATCGCGCTGGCGGTGCGCAGCGGCGCGCCGATCTTCGCGGCCGAGGAGGTGATCGCGGAGAGCGCGATCGAATTCGAGCAGAATGAGGAGGAGTCCGAGGACGTCGTCGAGCAGTTCAAGGAGTTCCTCGACCAGGTCTCCCCGGAGGACTTCGCCGCAGGCGATTCCTGATCTGGGAGGGGGTCTTGGGGGAGGGCCTGCCTTCCCCCAACTGAGTCGTGGAGGAGTCGGAGGACGTGGTCGAGCAGTTCAAGGAGTTCCTCGACCAGGTCTCGCCAGAGGACTTCGCCGCGGGCGACTCCTGATCGGTTGAGTGGGGGAGATCGTCCGCGCGGGTACGTGCATGGACGGAGGTCGTCGGCGCCGGGCCTCCGTGCCCGGCGACCGAGGTCGTCGGCTCAGCGTGTGAAGGCGCTCTGCAAGATCCGTCCCACCAGCACGTCGAAGCCGATCCCAGCGGCGTCGGCCGCCTGCGGCAAGAGGCTGGTTTCGGTGAGACCGGGCACCACGTTGGTCTCCAGCACCGTCAGCTCTCCACTCTCGTTGTCCAGCATCAGATCGACGCGCGCCACGCCGTGGCAGCCGAACAGCCGGTACACCTCCAGCGCCAGCTGCTGCGCCCGCGCGGCAGTCTCCGCGGGCAGCTCGGCGGGGCACACGAACGTGGTCATGCCGATCTCATAGCGCGACTCGTACGCATAGAAGTCCTGCTCGCGTGGGATCGCCTCCACCACCGGCAGCGCCTGCGGCTCGTGGGTGGGTGGATCTCCCTCGGCGCCGTCCAGCACTGACACGGCGAGGTCGCGCCCCCTCACGTAGCGCTCTGCCACCACCCGATCGTCGTAGGAGAACGCCGCCACCAGCGCGCTCGGCAGCTCGCTGGCGTCGGCCGCAAACTTCACGCCCAGCGCGGAGCCGCCGTGGGCGGGCTTCACCACCAGCGGATACCCGGGGCTGCGCTCCAGCTCGCCGAGCGCCTCGGCGAGGCCCAGTCCCTCCAGCGACTCCTCGGCGAACGAGCGAAACTCGGGCGTGGGAATGCCCGCCTCGCCCATCAGATGCTTGGCCAACGCCTTGTCGGTCGAGCGCGTGCACGCGCTCGGCCCCGACCCGGTGTAGGGGATGCCCAGTAGCTCCAGCAGCCCCTGCACGGTGCCGTTCTCGCCGTCGCTGCCGTGCAGCGCCACGAACACCGCGTCGGGCGCCTGCTCGCGCAGCCGCGCTACCAGCGCCGGCCCGGTGTCCAGCGCCAGCGCCTCGTGGCTGCCGCGACGCAGCGCCTCCTGTACGTGCGCCCCCGAGCGCAGCGATACGCCGCGCTCCAGCGAGCGCCCGCCCTGCAGTACCGCCACCCTCATTGTCCGCCGGCGCGCCGCCGCCGCAGCTCCACCACGTCGGCGAGGCCCTTCTCGCCGTGCGGCTCGCCGGGCGCCGCCTTACGCGTCTCACCCGGGTGCTCCAGCTCGCGCCCCGGCTGCCCGCCGGGTGTTGCGGGCGGGACCGGGGGTCCTGGCGCGCGCTTCGTCGAGCGTTGCGGGCGCGGCGTTTTGGTGACCGCACCGAACACCCGCATCGGCTTCTCGGCTGCCTTGGCGATCCGTCCGATCCCCTCGCGGATCTCCTCCTCCGGCAGCCCCGCGAAGTTCAGCCGCATCGACGACGCACCCTGTCCCCCCTCCACGTCCATGTAGGCGGCGCGCCCCGGCACGAACGCCACGTTGGTGCACTGCGCCAGCAGGTTGGCGGTGTCGATGTACTGCGGCAGCGTCGCCCAGATGAACAGACCTCCCTGCGGCACCGTCCAGCGGGCCTCCTCGCCGAAATGCTCGGCAAGCGCCTGGAGCATCACGTCGCGCCGGCGGCGGTAGAGGTCCTTCAGCTCTCCCAGGTACCCGCGCCAGTCGTGCTCGGCGAAGTACCTCGCCACGAATAGCTGCGTCATCGAGGAGGAGCAGAGGTCGGCGCCCTGTTTGCCGAGGTTGAGCTTCTCCAGCACCGGCCGCGGCGCCACCGCCCAGCCGAGCCGAATGCCCGGGGAGAGGATCTTCGAGAAGGTTCCCAGGTAGATGACGAAGTCCGACTTGCCGCTGCGGCTGGAGTTGGCGGCATCCAGCGAGTACAGCGTCGGCAGCGGCGTCCCCTCGTAGCGCAACAGGCCATAGGGGTTGTCCTCCAGCACCAGCAGCTCCCGTTCGCGTGCGATCTCCACCAGCCGCCGCCGGCGCTCCAGCGACATCGTCACGCCGCCGGGGTTCTGGAAATTGGGGATCGTGTAGATGAACTTGGGCCGCCGGTTCTCGGCTTGCAGGCGGTCGAGGGTCGCCTCCAGCTCGTCGATCGGCATCCCCTCTTCGTCCATCTCGATCTGCACCACGTCTGCCTGGTAGGCCCCAAACGTGGGCACCGCGCCGGGGTAGGTGGGGGCCTCTGCGACGATCACGTCGCCGGGGTCGATCAGCGCCTTGCAGACGAGGTCGATCACCTGCTGGCCGCCGGTGGTGACGATCATCTCCTCGGTGCCGACCGCCGTGCCCTCCTCGGCCATCACCTGCACGATGCACTCCATCGCCACCGCCATCCCCTCGGTCGGGCCGTACTGCAGCGCGCGCGCGGTTGAGTCGGCGGCGACGTGTGCCATCAGCTTCGCGTACAGCTCCGGGGGGAACGTGGAGGTATCGGGCAGCCCGCCCGCCAGCGAGATCACGTCGGGCCGTTCGGTGAGCGCCATCATCTCGCGCATCGCCGAGGAGCGCATCCCGCGCGTGCGCGCGGCGAACAGCCGCTCGTAGCGGGCCAGCTCATGCGCGGTGGGGCGAGCCCCGCGGCTGGGTGGGTGCTCATCCTCTATCGTCATGGCGCCTCGTACGGTAGCCGAACAATGAACGGCCTCGTGTATTACATAGGACTTGGGCTCGGACTTGCGCTCGCCGCCGGGCTGCGGCCGTTCATGCCCGCGCTGCTCGCCGGGGCGCTCGCGTCGGCCGAAGCGCTCGGGGTCAGCTTCGCGCACGGCGCCTTCCACTTCCTGCAAGACGACTGGTGGCTGCTCGTGGTGTGCGTCGCGTTGGTGCTCGCCTATGCACTGCAACTGCTGCTTGGACTGGCGCCGCTCATCGATCCGAGCGACCGCGCGCAGCGCCCCGACCCGCTCGGCGCCGCGCTCGCCGGGGTGGGGATCGGCACGGGGATGCTGCTGTTCGCGGGGACGCTCGCCGCGCACGGCGACGCTGCCTGGCCTGGGCTGGTGGGCGGCTTCTTCGCGGCGGGCCTCTCCCAGCGCGCCTGCTGGCCGGTGATCGTCCGCGCGCGCGCCCGCCTCGCCGACCGCGCGGCCCGCGAGGCGCTGACGATCTACCTCGACGCGGCCTCGCTGGTGGTCGCGGCGCTCGTCGCGCTGCTGCACCCGCTCGGCTACGTGGCGCTCGCGCTGTGCGGATGGCTGTTGCTCGCCGACCGGCGCCGCGCCGGGCGCAAGTACGCCGGCCTGCGCATCCTTGGACGGTGAGCATGGCCCGTACCCGGACAGGGCTGGTGGCCGGCGCTACTGCGGCTGTTCGAAGCACTCACCCATGCGCATCCCAAAAATGACGGCTTCGAGCCGCTGATCGGATGGGTGTCCCCAAGCTCGTCCTCTGCGTGATCGACGCGATGGCGCCCGCGATGCTCGAGCGCGCGGTCGCCGATGGCGTCGCGCCGGTGCTCGGCGAGCTGATGCGCCGCGGGCTTTACGTTCCTGACTGCGCCGCCGCCTTCCCCTCGGTGACGCCGGTGTGCGCCGCGTCGATCACCACCGGCACCGGCCAGGAGCGCCACCTGATCCCGGCGATGAACTGGTACCACCGCGAGGAGGCCCGCTACGTGGAGTACGGCTCCTCCTTCCGCGCCTCGCAGCGCTTCGGGATCGCGCGCCAGCTGACCGACACGGTCTACAACATGAACCGCGCCCACCCCGCGCCCGAGCCGCTGACGGTGTTCGAGGCGCTCGACGACGCGGGCGTGCGCACCGCCGGCACGACCTACCTGATCTACCGCGGCCGCCACCGCCACGAGCCTCAGCGCGACTCCGCGCTGACTCGCATCGCCTCCGCCACGCTGCTGCGCCATGCCGTGATGGGCCCCCGTGAGCTGTTCTACGCCGACATTTTCGCGTCGCGCCGCACCGGCTGCCGCTCGGGCCTGGGGATGCCCGGCGTGCGCGACCAGCACTCCGGCTGTGTGGCCGCCTACATGGTCGAGCACGACCTGTTCGACTTCCTGCTGCTCTCGCTGCCCGACAACGACTGGCACTCCCACAAGCACGGCCCCGAGGGGCAGCTGCGTTCGCTGGCGCTCGCCGACCAGCAGCTCGCGCGCATGATGGCGCCGGCGGGTGGTGTCGAGCGCTTTCTGGAGACGCATGCGCTGGTGGTGATGGCCGACCACTCGCAGGCTCCCGTGCGCGCCACGGTCTCGCTGCAGGACGCGCTCTCCGAGTTCGATGTGCTCGAGCCCGGCCGCGGTGGGCGGGGCCCCGACCGCGCCCAGGCCGCACTGGCGTCGAAGGCTGGCGGGTCGTCCCCCGCGAGAGGAGCGGGTGGGGTCGGTGGGGCTCGAATCGCCGTCTGTCCGACCCAGCGCGCGGCGATGGTGTATGTGCTTACCGACCACCACCCCGAGGCGCTGCGCTCCGACGTGGTGCGCCGCGCGCTGGCGCTCGACGGGGTGGAGCTGGTGATGTGGCTGGAGCGCGACGTGCACGGCGCACCAGTCGAGGGCGTGATCGCGCGGCCCTCGATCGGCGAGCTGCGCTTCCGGCCCGGCCGAGAGGTGCGCGACGCGCGCGGCGGATGGTGGAGCTTGGAGGGCGAGCTGACCGTGCTCGGGGCCGCCGTACGCGACGGTGTGTTGAGCGCGCCTGAGCATCCCGACGCGCTCGCGCGTGTGTGGTCGGCGTTGAGCTGCCCCACCTCGGGGGATGTGCTGCTCTCCGCGGAGTCCTTTCACGAGTTCCTCGACTGGGGTCGTCAGGGGCACGTGGGTGGCGGCAGCCACGGCTCACTGCGCGGCGAAGACTCGCTCGGGGCTCTGGTTCTGTGCGGACTTGACCTCCCTACGGAGACCCCCGCGCAGTGGTCCATTCGCGACGTCGCCCCGCTGATCCTCGCGCACTTCGGACTGACGCCGAGTGGGAGGAGTGGCGAGAGCTGGTGGTGAGCAATAAAAAATTGGCCTAGAACCCTTTACAAAATGAAGTAGTTCTATGCCCAAAAAAGGTAGATGAGGAGTCGGCGGGATAGCTGACCTTCGTCACGCGGGGCGCCCACATAAGACAGCTGGCACTGCGCCGTAGTTGGCTTCCACGGCGGGCACGACAGGTACCCTCGATCTGTGCGCCGCTCCTTCGCAGTGACCCTTTTGGTGGGTGCCTGCCTGCTGCAGGCCGCGTCCCCGGCGATCGGTGCGCCTCGACGCCCCATCGCGACAAGGCAGTTGACCGCGGGCCTGCACACCGGCGCCGCGACCACGACCACCAGTACGACCAACTCGGAAACGCCGGTGCCGGTTGCGCCCTCGATCGTGCCTCCCGCGGGCCGGCGGCTCTCCCCCGACGACGTCCTCGAAATCGCCGGGCGGCTGCCGAAGATGCGCCGTGTGCGGGCCGACTACCCCGGCTCCTACGACGGGGCCTACCTGAAAGGCCCGGGGCGCTGGCAGGTCAGCTACTTCTCCCGCAAGGGCAAGGAAATCGGCCAGGTGATCATCTCCGACGCGAGCGGGCGGGTGCTCGAACAGTGGACCGGCTTCCAGGTGGCATGGACGATGGCGCGGGGCTACCCCGGCGCGTTCGGGCGCCACGTCAACGCGCTCTACGTGTGGCTACCGCTGTGTGTGCTGTTTCTGCTGCCGTTCATCGAATGGCGCCGTCCGTTCGCGCTGCGCCACCTCGACCTGCTGGTGCTGCTCTCGTTCTCCGTCTCGCTTGGTTTCTTCAACCACGGCGAGATCTACAAATCCGTTCCCCTCGTCTACCCGCCGCTGATCTACCTGCTGGTGCGGATGTTGTTGTTATTGCGATCGGGCGCCGGGGGGACGGGGGTGGGAGGGCGGGAATCTGATCATCTGAAACTGCTGATCCCGGCGCCCTGGCTGGCGGTGGGGGTGGTGTTCCTGCTGGGCTTTCGCATCGGCCTGAACGTCACCGACGGGAACGTGATCGACGTCGGCTACGCCGGCGTGATCGGCGCGCAGCGGATTGCCGACGGCAAGCCGCTGTACGGGCACTACCCCTCGGACAACGAACACGGCGACACCTACGGGCCGGTCAACTACGAGG
>CAYNGQ010000376.1:0-3515 GCA_964396735.1 uncultured Solirubrobacteraceae bacterium
GGGTCGTACAGCCCCTCCAGATCCCAGCCGCGGTCATCGGGGAACCCACCGATCGCATCGCCGCCCGCCGCGAGCAGCTCCCACAGATCCTCCGCGGAGCGCACCCCGCCCGGGAAGCGGCAGCCGACGCCGACGATCGCGACCGGCTCCTCGGCGCGCGTGGCGCGCCGCGCCGGCAGCCGCGCACCGGCCTGTTCGTCGAGCAGCTCGCCGACCAGGAACTTCGCGAGCGCCGCCGGCGTCGGGTGGTCGAACACCAGCGTCGCCGGCAGCTGCACCCCCGCCTCGCCCGCCAGCCGGTTGCGCAACTCGACCGCCGCGAGCGAGTCGAATCCGAGATCCTTGAACGCCAGCGCCGCGTCCACCCGCTCCGCCGAGGCGTGGCCGAGCACCGCCGCCGCCTGCTCGCGCACCAGCTCCACCACCGCCCGCTCGCGCTCGCGCTGCTCCAAGCCGGCCAGCCGCCGCGCCAGCGCACCGCCGCCCCGCGCCTGCCGCCGGCGGCCCCGCGCCGGCAGACGCACCAGCTCGCCCAGCAGCGGCGGCAGCACCCCGTCGCGCGCGAAACCCCGCAGCACCCCAAGATCGAGCGCGACCGGCGCCAGTTGCGGGCGGTCGAGCGCCCACGCCGCGTCGAACGCCGCCAACCCCTGCTCGGGCGAGAAGGGCTTTACGCCCGCGCGCTCCATCCGCGCGCGCTCGGCCTCGCCCAGGCCGCCGGCCATCCCCGCCCCCGCCCACGGGCCCCACGCCAGGGAGCTGCCCACCAGGCCCCTGGCGCGCCGGTGGGAGGCCAGCCCGTCGAGGAACGCGTTCCCGGCCGCGTAGGCCGCCTGCCCCGCGTTGCCGAGCGTCCCCGCCAGCGAGGAGAAGAGCACGAACGCGCGCAGATCGATGCCCTCCGTCAGCTC
Organism: uncultured Solirubrobacteraceae bacterium; assembly: GCA_964396735.1. Classification (GTDB taxonomy): domain Bacteria; phylum Actinomycetota; class Thermoleophilia; order Solirubrobacterales; family Solirubrobacteraceae; genus Palsa-744. Next base: position 912 of record CAYNGQ010000376.1, read on the forward strand.
GTGCAGATGCCACGCGCCGCCGACCTTCGGCGCCAGCACGCCGCGCACCCGCTCCGGCGTCAACGAGCCGACCAGCCCGTCGTCGAGGACGCCCGCCGCGTGCACCACGCCCACCAACGGGTGCGCGGCGGCCACTCCTTCCAGCAGCATTTTCACCTGTGCGCGATCGGCCACGTCGCACGCCGCCACGCGCACGCTCGCGCCCAGCGCCTCCAGCTCCGCGACCAGATCGTCCACGCCCTTGGCCTCCGGGCCATGACGGCTCGTCAACAGCAGGCTCCGCACCCCGTGGCCGCTCACCAGATGCCGCGCGACCAGCGCACCCAAACCGCCCGTGCCGCCCGTGATCAGCACCGTGCCCTCCCCTCCCAGCGCCGGCGCCGGGATTCGCAGCACGTTCTTGCCGACGTGCCGCGCCTGGCTCATCGCGCGCAGCGCGCCCACCGCATCCCCCGCATCCCACACCCGCACTGGCAAGCCCGCCAACGCACCCGCCTCGAACAGCCCCACCAGCTCCACCAAGATCTCCTGGATGCGATCCGGGCCCGCATCCAGCACGTCGAACGGCCGGTAGGCCACACCCGGATGCGCCGCCTCGATCTCCTCCGGTTCACGGACGTCGGTCTTGCCCATCTCCAACATGCGCCCGCCCGCGCCCAGCAGCCCCAGCGACGCGTCGACGTACTCGCCCGCCAGCGAGTTCAACACCACATCCAACCCAGCGCCCGCGAACCGCTCACCGAACTCCAGGGTGCGCGAGGACGCGATGTGCTCCCCGTCCAACCCCAGCTCTTCGAGCACTCCCCACTTGCCCTCGCTCGCCGTGCCCCATACCTCAAGACCCAAATGCCTTGCGAGCTGCACTGCCGCGATCCCCACACCACCGGCCGCCGCGTGCACCAGCAACCGCTCGCCCGCTCGCACACCAGCCAGATCAACCAAGCCGTAGTACGCCGTCAGATAGACGATCGGCACCGACGCCGCCCGCGCCCACGACCAACTTTGCGGGACCGGCACGAGCAGCCGGCGATCGGTCACGGAGACGGCGCCGAACGCCCCATCCAACAGGCCCATCACACGATCGCCGACCGCCAGATCCTCCACCCCCGGGCCGACCTCCAGCACGACGCCCGCGCCCTCGCCGCCGATCACCCGCTCGCCGGGGTACATCCCCAGGACGGTCAGCACGTCGCGGAAGTTCACGCCCGCCGCGCGCACCGCCACCCGCACCTCGCCCACATCGAGCGCGCCGGCGCCCTCGGCGGGATCGATGACGCTCAAGTCCTCCAACACGCCACCCTCGCCGGAGAGGCCCAGCCGCCAGCCGCCGCTCACGGTGGCTGCGGCCACGCCGCGCCCCACCGCCAGACCGCCGGCCGCGCGCACCAGCCGCGGCACGAACAGCTCGCCCCCGCGCACCGCGATCTCGGGCTCGCCCAACCGCAGCGCGCTCGCCACCGCCGCACCGTCGGAGGGCTCCCCATCGCCGACATCGACCAGCACCACGCGCCCGGGGTGCTCCGCCTGCGCCGCGCGCACCAGCCCCCACACGGCGGCGCCCGCCAGGTCCTCCACGCCCTCGCCGCCGGGGTCCACCGCGCCGCGCGTCACCACCGCCAACCGGCGGCTGCGCTCATCCTCGTCAGCCAGCCACCCCTGCAGCCGCGCCAAGACATCGCCCACCACGGCGTGCACGCCGTCCACGCCGGTTGTGTGCGCGGCGGTGCAATCCACCACCGGCCCATCCCACTCCTCCCCATCGACGGACTCGCACGCGCCCGACTCCAGCGCCACCCACTCCAGCGCGAACATGGCGTCGTGCCGCCCGCCGGCCGCTCCACCGAGCCCATCGAGCGCGGCCGCTCGCAGCGTCAGCGAGGCGACCGACGCGACCACGCCATCCTCGTCGGCCAGCACCAGCGACACGCCCTCGTCGCCCGCCGGCGCCAACCGCGCGCGCAGCCGCGTGGCGCCCGCCGCGCGCAGATCGACCCCGCCCCACGCGAACGGCAGCCGCGGCGTGGCGGCCTCGCCGGCCGGGCCCAGCAGCGAGGCGGCGTGCAGCGCGGCGTCGAGCAGGGCGGGGTGCACGCCGTAGGAGGCGGCCTCCTCGCGCCGGCGCTCGTCCAGCTCGATCTCGGCAAACACCTCCGCGCCCCGCCGCCACGCGCTCCGCAGACCCTGGAAGGCGGGGCCATACTCCAGGCCCGCTTCGGCGAGCCCTTCGTACACGCCTCGACGTCGAGCTCCACCGCGCCGGGCGGCGGCCACTCCCCGGTCAGCTCGGTCGCGGACGCGGCAGCCGCGCCGTCGAGCGCCGCCGCCTCCTCCTCGGCGACCAGCACCCCGCTCGCGTGGCGCACCCACGGCGCCCGCTGCTCCTCGTCCGCGGTCGCCTCGGCGCGGGCGTACACCACGATGGATCGCGTGGACGGGGCCCCGTCGTCCGGCTCTCCCACCACCACCTGCACCTGCACCGCGAGGCGTGGGGATGAATCGGCGGGCGTCCCGGCGGGCGAACGCGAATCCAGCACAAGCGGCGCCTCCAACACCAGCTCCCGCAGGCTCCCGCAGCCCAACTGCCCACCCGCGTACAGCGCCAGC
>CAYNGQ010000377.1:0-9663 GCA_964396735.1 uncultured Solirubrobacteraceae bacterium
GGGGATTGCCTGGATCCGATCCACCCGTGACCCTCCGAGTCGGCGCGGTGGGACCGTCGGCGATCCGACGCCACAGCGGCTCGCTGCCGGGCGCTGTCAGGGCGTCGACGTCTTCGCTCGGCAGCACCTCGGCCTGGTCGCCGATCTCCTGTCCCATCCACGCGACCGTCGAGCCGTCGGCGCTGATCGACGCCCCGGGACCGCTGGGTAGCTGGTGTGGTTGTGGCAATTCGAAGCGCTGAGGCCCGCCGCGGGTGTAGACCGCCCCGATCTCCGTTGTGCCCTGCACCGTCAGAGGGACCGGCTCGACTCCCCCCGTTTCCGGATCTATCAGCGGCGCGCCGGTCGCGGGATCTGCCCGGACCGACACGATTTCGGTGCTGCCGGTTTCCAAGTCGTGCACGCCAACCTCCAGCGGCGGCGTTTTGGAGCCGTCCAGGTTGGAGGCGGCGGTCGTCACGAATACAACCTTCTGCCCATCGGCGCTCAGCGCCGTGCGGCCGGCCGCGACAGATCCGAAGTCCCTTTCTTCCAAGGATCGGTTACCGCCGGCGGGATATTCGTAGCTCAGCGCAGATGCCAGCGTGAAGGCTCCCGGTGCAGCGGGCGCCTTGCTCATGTCGCGCACATACACGTTCGGCGTTTCTTCCTTGGGAGCCGGATCGGGGAGTTCGTCGGTGAGGCTGGGCAGTGCGCCGCCCTCATTGGTCGTGAAGCTCACATAGCGCCCGTTCTGGCTGATCGAGGGCAGCTCGGCATCCCCGCCGGCCACTTGAACGAGCTCGCCGCCGGGTCGGTTTTCGCGCCGCCACACGCCCGTGACGCCGGCGATTGAGCCATCGAAGACGACATATCGGCCATCCCCAGAGATCGCCGGATCGTGTGCGTATTCGAACTGCTGAAAGGGACTCGCCGAGACGAGCGAGATCGGTTCGAAGACGTCAGCGCCGGCCGGCGCCGAAGCAGCAAGGCACGCCAGCAACGCTACGCAGGCCGAGCATGCGCTCCGGCGCAGGAATGCGGCCCCCGGCCTCCCCAGGGGCCGCCCGGCGCGCCCGCGCTGAGATCCGGTCCCGCGCCTCATCGCACGCTCACCAACTGCTTGATGACGCCCGTGTTGCCGAGGCGATCACGCACGACGACGACGACCTGATAGAGGCCGCCATGTGCGTAGCGGTGAAGGAAGCGAGTTCGGCCGTGGGCGCCGTGACCATCGCCGAAGTTGACGTCGACCGCGCGCGCGTCGACCCCCGAGTAGGCGTCGCTGACACGCACGCTGACTGCGTGGCCTTTCTGCGCGCGGGTGATGTCGACTGTCGGCGCCGCACCATCTACGAGCAACGTCGAAGGCGCCGAGAGCGTCGATTGGCCGTCGACGTCGGTCGTGAGCAGCTGCACCCGGTGACGTCCCGAGCCCAGTCCGCGGGGTTCGAGTCGCACTTCGAGCTTGCCGGCCGGAGTTGCCAGCAGGTGTCCGTCGAGCACCACGTGGTAGGTGAGCGGCCCGTCGGCGCTGGTGCCCGGCTTCCAGGACACCACCGCCTGAGAAGGCTTCACCCAACCTTTGGGGAGACTGAGAATCGAGGGCGCCGGCGGCGCGCTGACCTGCGCGGCGACGATCGCCGCGTCGCCGATCGGACCCTGCTGAAAGGCGATCAACCCATCGCCGAGACCTGAGCGCCCGACGGCCAGTTCCCCGATCGGACCGCCCGCGCCACCGCTGAGAAGCGCCGTCTGCACCGCGCCGTTGGGGAAGTCCTCACGCACAGCCACCGCGGGGGCACCTTGCGGTGTGGCGCTCGGCCAAGCCGAGACACCGCCCCCAGCCGGATTCATCACGCTTGCAGAGGGCAGTTCCCTCGCCGGCAAGAGCTGGGAGCCGACGAACGGCGGACCCAGCGAGAGCGTGCCCGACAACCCGCGATCGGTGCCCTCGACGACACGTGGCGTGCCGTTCGAGTCATACAACAGCCGCAAATCTTCCTTTTCGTCGATGTCGACGCTCGGCCGACCGACTTCGGCTGACTTGCCGCCCGTCACCGCGGCGTCGACGACGTTCGCACCCTGGAACTCCGCGCCGCTGCTGGCTTCGCCATTGGGCAGGGTGTTCAGGAAGATCCGCGGACCGGGCAGCGGCGAGCCGGGGCCGACTCCCTGCCGGTAGGCAACGTCGACCTGCCCCAGCCGCGAGACGGCGACGCTCGGCGCTTCGGCGTCCTGGCCGATCGGCGCGCCGTCGAAGCTTTCGGAGCTGACCGGCATCACGTAGTCCAGGCTCTCACCGAAGATGCGGCGCGCCCAGATCCGTGCGACACCCGTGATTTCCGGCTCCTGCCAGACGACCGCGCCGTTACCCGTCGGGCCAATCGCGATCTGCGGCGCATTGGCCTGGGTCGGCTGGCGCATCGAGACCCCCAGGTCGCGGTTGATCGCACCGAGGTTCGACCAGCGCCGGCCGTCGAAGTGCGCCACGCGCACGCTCTCGTCGACGTCGCCGGGCATCAGCAGCGGAATCGAGCTCTTGTCATGGACCACGCGATAGACCACGTCAGCCTGGCCGGTCGAGCTGACGGCGAGGTCCGGGCTTGTGCCGGTCGCTTCTTCGATGTCGGGATCGACGATCAGCGCCTGGCCGAACTGCGTGCTGCCGGGGCCAAGCTCCGCACCGAGCAGCTCGTACACAGGTTTCTCTTTGAAGGTGGCAAACGGCGTCGCCCATACGACGATCAGCTCCCCCCCTTCAGCCGCCCCGATGCGCGCCCAGCTGGCCGCGTACTGCTGTTCGGTGTCCACCCTGATCGGCGCCAGCCAATGCCCTTCGACGTAGCGCGCTACGAACACGTGTGCGACCCCATCCACTCGCTTCAGATAAACGAGCCCCCCACTCCCATCTTCAGCCATCGCCACCCCGCCGAAGCCGACAATTTCCTCGCTGGGGCCATCGATCGTCTGCGCGGGCAGGATCACCGCGCGCGCGAGGTGCGGGGGTGGCAAGAGGATGGTGAGGAGCACCGCTCCCGCGAGCGCCACCAGGGACCGGCGACGCGCCGGGAAGCGGTAAATCGGCACGGCGACGCGCATCGAGAGCAAGATATATGCGCCCATACCCTTGGACCCCCGTCCAACCAGGTACTTCACCAAAAGATCACTAGCCGGTTACAAAATCGGACGCTCTGCGCCGACATCGGGGGATCGTGGAGGCTATGCCCGCTCTGCCCGCGAGGCGAAGCGGAGCTCTACGACGTCGATTTGTTGAGCGCCCCCGGCGACGGGGCGTAGGCGCAGCGGAAGTTCTGCGCTTCGTCGACCGGCTGCGACCCGGCGAAGCCGCCTTTGGTGCCGTTGGAGTAGACATCCACGTACTGCAGCGATTCCGGCAGCGGGTTGGCGGGCAGCGGGATCGGGTTGGGCTGGCCCTGGCGGGGGTCGCCGGTCGCGCCTTCGCTGACGCCCTCGAAGCCGGCCGCCGCCGAGCCCGCTTCGGTCGTGACCAGGTCCGAGCTCATCTCGCGTTCGTCTTTGAGGCCGCGACTCGGGTCGAGGTTGATCGTCGCGGTCAGCGGCGAGTCGTGGATCGTCGACTCGAGCTTCACGCGCGCGGCGGCGCCGAGGAGTTGTGCGGTCGATGGCAGCCAGCCGCCTTCTTCCTCGCACTTCTTGGAAGCCCAGATGTAATTGTTCTTGCCGGCATCCGCATTGGTGAGCGGGAAGGGCGTCGATTCCAGGCACCAGGTGCCGAGGTCGACGGTGTCGGGCGGGCAGGTGGCGACGATCTGTTCGGCCGTTTTGCCGTCGAATCGCTTGGCGTTCTCAGCAGTGCTCACGGTCGGGATCGCCGAGGCTGGGAATTTCCCGTTGCGCCCCAGCGTCAGCAGCGCGCCGGCGTGGGGCTTGGAGCTGATCTGGTGCCCGTCGAGTGCCGTCACCACCGCGTGGCGGGCGGCGTCGGCGAGACCGGTGGTGGAGAAGACGAGCGCGATCAGTGCGACCACCATCGCGGGTGAGGGCAGGTAGCGTCTTCGGCGTGGCTGGCGTACTCTCATTCCGCCGGTTTGGGGTTGCCGCGGGTTGTGAGGCGCGGGGGTGGGAGGAGCCGGCGCAAGCGAACGCTCATCACGCCTGCTCCGGGTCGGCGCGCCGGGTGAAGCGCGGAGGCTCGGTGGAGGCGCGACGTACGTCGCGCAGCTCCTCGAGCGTCACCTCCTGCACGGTGGAGAGCACCGCCTCCAGCGCCACGCCCGAGAGCGTCTCCTGCTCGAGCAGCGCGGTGGCGGTCTCCTCGACCGTGCTCCAGTTGCGGTCGAGAATCGTCTCGGCGCGCGCCTCGGCGTCGCCGACCAGCCGCTCGACCTCACTGTCGATCGTGTTCAGCGTGTCCGGCGCGACCGAGCCGAGGTCCTGCAGCGAGGCGCCGAGGAACACCTCGCCGCCCTTCTCACCGATCGTCACGAGGCCGAGCGCGGGGGACATCCCGAAGGACGTTACCATCGAGCGAGCCAACGCCGTCGCGGCGTGCAGATCGTCGTTGACGCTGGTCGAGTGAGTGCCGAAGGCGATCCGCTCTCCCGCCAGGCCGGCGAGGATCGAGATCAGCTGGCGCTGCAGGTCGGGCTCGCTCATGATCACCTGGTCGCGGTCGGTGAGCATGTGCGCGGCGGTGCCCAGCTGGCGGCCGCGCGCGACGATCGAGAGCTTGCGCGTGGAGGTCTTCTGGCCCAGGGCGTCGGTGACGACCGCGTGGGAGGACTCGTGGATCGAGATCAGCCAGCGCTCCTCGGCGCTCAGGATGTGGCGCTTGGCGGGGCCGGCGACGACGCGGTCGATCGCCTCCTCGAGCGTGTGCTGGTCGATCTCCACGCGCCCGTCGCGGACGCTCAGCAGGGCCGCCTCGTTGATTACGTTGGCGAGCTCGGCGCCGCTGAAGCCGGGCGTCTGGCGCGCCACCTCTTCAAGTGAGGCGTCGGGGGCGAGCGGGCGTTTGCCGCCGTGCAGGCGCAGGATCTCCAGGCGCCCGTGCACGTCGGGGTTGTCGATCACGATCTGACGGTCGAAGCGTCCGGGGCGCAGCAGCGCCGGATCGAGGATGTCGGGCCGGTTGGTGGCGCCCATCACCACGAGGCCGCCGTCGCCGGCGAAGCCGTCCATCTCGACAAGGATCTGGTTGAGCGTCTGCTCGCGCTCGTCGTTGCCCTGGCCGATGCCGGCGCCACGCTTGCGTCCGGCTGCGTCGAGCTCGTCGATGAAGATGATCGCGGGCGCCGCTTTGCGCGCCTTGCGGAAGAGGTCGCGCACCCGCGCCGCGCCGACGCCGACCAGCGACTCGACGAAGTCCGAGCCTGACAGCGAGAAGAAGGCCGCGTCCGCTTCGCCGGCGACCGCCTTGGCGAGCAGCGTCTTACCGGTGCCGGGAGGCCCCACCAGCAACACGCCCTTCGGCGCGGCGGCCCCCACGCTCAGGTATTTCTGCGGTTCGGCGAGAAAGTCGCGGATCTCGCGCAGCTCGGCCACGGCTTCACCGGCGCCGGCCACGTCGGAGAAGGTGATGCGGTCGGCGGTGCCCTTGCCCTTCTTCTTGCCTTTGCCGGCGAACTGCGAGAAGCCGGCGATGCCGCCCGCGGCGCCTTCGGTGCCGAGCCGCATGAACAGCGAGAAGAGGCACACCAACAGCAGGATCGGAATCAGGAACTGGACGATGATCGTCTTCGTGCCCTTGCCCGCCTGCTGGTCGACGCTGACGATCGCGCCGCCGGTTTCCAGTTCGCGGATCAACTGCTGGGTCTGCGCGCCGGAGGCCGGGTAGGAGGCCCACAGGACCTTGACGCCAACCAGGCCGGCCGACGTGCCGGTGGCGGTGGTACCGGTGCTTTCGGCGGAGGCGTTCCCGGCGCCTGCGCTGGCACCGCCCTTGCCGCTGTTGGTGGCTTCGCCGCTTTCGCCGCTCGTGCCGAGGATCGCGCCGTCGACCGCGATCGCGGGAGCCTTGGCGGTCGTGACGAGCTCGACGCGGTTGTCGTGGTCGAGCAGCAGCGCGGTTGCGATCTGGTGGCGCCCGGCGAGCTTGTGCACGGTGCTGAGCGGCACCTGGCGGCCGGCGCTGCTCGGTGCGATCGAACCGAGCAGCGTGGCGAACGCGATCGCCAGGCCGATCGAGGCGAGCAGCAGGAAGAGCGCGATCGGGTCGCGGAAGGCGATCCGCCGCACGCTCTGCAGGGCCGCGCCGATGTTTGCCAACACCGGGCTGCGCCGTTTGGCGAGGCCCGAGCGCACGGCGGCGCGACTTGTCTCGGATGCCCGCCCACCCCCGCCGTTGGCACGCCCATTGCTCGCCGCGGGCGGCGGCGCGGGCGGGAACTCGGGGTTGTCGGAGCTGGGCTCGTCGGTCATGGGCGATGCCTCAATGCGGCTGGTGGCCGCAGGCAGAGACGATCGAAGCTGGCGACCGAGGAGTCGGCGCCGGATCTTCAGGAGGTCTACAGGAGCGGGCGAGAAAAGCAAAGCCCTTTCACAAAAACAAAACATTGGCGGGCGAGCACCACCATTCTTCACCAAATTTTCTCCACTTGTCAACCACCTGTTCACGGGTGCTCTGATGGCCGCACAGAGACTGAGGACCCTCGATGGAGGCGCTCCGCAACCTCCTACCTCGACCTGTGTTCGAGCGTCGCAGACGCCATCGCGCATGCAACCTCATCGCTCATACGATGCCCGTCTCACGACAACAGCCATCTCTCACGTCCACCGAACACACGCAAAGGAGCTGATCCAGTGCGCGCTCACCGCACCCTTGCCGTCTCACTGACCCTCGCCCTGATGCTCGCCGTGCCCGCCATGGCCGTCGGAGCCCAGCGCCTGATCCTGGGGGGCTCGACCTCCGTGCTCCCGCTCGCCCAGAAACTCGCATCCGCCTACCACCATCAATTTCCGCACAGCCCCGAACCGAAGGTCGAGGGTGGGCAGTCCGACGTCGGCATCGCGGGCGTGGCCGCCGGACGCTTCGACATCGGCGACTCCTCGCGCGATCCGCTCTCCACCGACCCGAAGGGCCTGGTGTTCACAAAGATCGCACGCGACGGCATCTGCGTGATCACCAACGACAAGAACCCGGTCGCCAACTTCTCCCAGGAAGAGATCCAGAAGATCTTCAGCGGCTCGATCCGCGACTGGAGCGAAGTCGAAGGCGCGAAGGTGTCCGGTCCGATCGAACTGTTCGACCGCTCCAGCGCCTCCGGTACGCAGGACGCCTTCAAAAACATCTTCATGGGCGAAGACCTGGCGATCTCCCCCGCCGCCAGCGCCGAGAACTCCAACAGCGAAGAGCAGAACGCGATCTCGGCCGCCCCCGGGGCGATCGGCTTCGTCTCGTTCGCCTACACCGCGGGTGTGCACCCGGCCAACTACCAGGGCGTGGCGTGCAACCTGCGCAACGCCCGCTCCGGGCAGTACGGCGGCGTGCGTAACTTCTGGATGGTCACCAAGGGTGCGCCGAAAGGCGAAACGGCGAAGTTCATCGCCTGGGTGACGAGCGGCAACAAGACCACCAAAAACATCATCAACTCCAGCTGGATCGCCGTCCACTAGCGAGAAGCTGTGGCGAGCGGGGCGTGGCGGCGGGCAGACGGCTGTGAGCGTTGAGGCGTATCCCCCCGCGGTCCCGCCGGCCGCGCCCCCAAACCCGTTGGAGGCGCATCGGCAGCGCCACGCCGCACAGCTCCCCGCCCATCTGAAGGAGGCCGCCCGCGACCGGCGTGTCGAGCTCGCGCTCGGCGCGCTGGCCGCCGGCACGCTGGCGCTGATCGCCGCGATGCTGGTGACGGTGCTGGTCAACGGCTGGCCGTCCTTTGCAACTAACGGCCTCGGCTGGTTCGGGGCGAGCGGGGATCCCGTCCTCCAGTTCAGCGCGATGCAGAAGGGCACCGCGCTGCCCGGCCACCCGCTGCTGTACTTCAGCGCCTGGCCGCTGATCTGGGGGACGCTGCTGAGCACCGCCGGCGCGGTGGCGATCGCGCTGGTCGTCTCGACGCTCGCGGCGATCTTCATCACCGAGTTCGCGCCCGTGCCGGTGAGGCGCGTGCTCGAACCGGTGGTGCGGCTGCTTGCGGGCGTGCCATCGGTGATCTACGGGCTGGTCGGGCTGCTGCTGATCGCGCCGTGGGTGGACGGCCTGATCAGCACCCAGCGCAAGGAATCGGTGCAGTACGTGGTGCAGCTGAGCGGCGAGAGCCTGCTGACCGCCACGCTGGTGCTCACGGTGATGATCCTGCCGATCATGATCGCGCTCACCTCCGGCGCGCTGGCGGCCGTGCCGCCCGCTTGGCGCGAAGGCTCGGTGGCGCTCGGCGTCAACCGCTGGCGCACGATCTGGCGCGTGTCGGTGCGCGCCGCGCGACCCGCGATCGTCTCCGCCACTGTGCTCGGCACCACGCGCGCGCTCGGCGAGACGATCATGCTGGCGATGCTCGGCGGCGGCCGGCCGTGGGCGCCCAACCCACTGGACGGGCTGACGTTCTTCTTCGAGCCGATCCAACCGCTGGCGGCGTCGATCATCAAGGAATTCGGCGACAACCCCAACACCCCGATCGGGCACACGGCCTACGCGATCGGCGCCCTGCTGCTGTTCAGCGCGGCGCTGCTGTCGTTCGCTGGATGGGCGGCCAGGCAGCCGCTCAAACGCTACGGGATCGGGATCTGATGGCGGCCGCCGATCCGGCCTTGCAGCCGCCCGCCGCCGCGATCGTGCGCCCGCGCCGCGAATCGACCTCGTCGTGGCCGCTGGTCGACCGACTGGCGTACTGGCTGTGCTGGGCGGTGGGGATCGGGCTGTGCGTGGTGGCGGTGGGAATTGTGGTGTTCATGTTCATCAAGGGGATCTCGGCGCTGCGCCTGAGCCTGTTCGTCGAATCGCCCTCGCCGGGGGTGCTCGCGGAAAAGCACTCCGGTGGCTTTCTCGACCCGCTCATCGGGACATTCATCGTCACCGGAATCGGGATCGCGATCGCCGCGCCGGCCGGCGTCGGCATCGCGGTGTGGCTGGTCGAGTACGAACGGCCGCGGTGGCTGGCGCGCCTGGTCGAATCGGCGATCGAGACGATCGCCGGCATCCCGACCATCGTGCTGGCGCTGTTCGGTCTCTTGATCTTCGCGCGTCCGCTGTTCGCGTTCCTCTCGGTGAGCACCAACGGAGGGGGTGTCACGGGCCAGTCGTTTCTCAACGCGGGGATCATCATGGCGGTGCTCGCGCTGCCGCTGGTGGTGGTCGCCACGCGCGAGGCGCTGCTGCAACTGCCGGCGCGCATGCGGGAGGCCTCCTATGCGCTCGGCAAGACGCGCGCGACCACGATCCGGCGGGTGCTGCTGCCCTCCAGCCGCACGGGAATCGCCAGCGGCACGGTGCTGGGGATGGGGAGGATCATCGGCGACACGGCGATCATCGTGATCCTGCTCGGCGGCCTCAAGCTCGAAGGCGCAGGGGGATCGCCGGTGCTCAGCACGCTGCGCGGCACCGGCTCGACGCTCACCAGCTACATCTACTACTACGCGCCGACCGGCGACGGCAACTCTCCCCAGAAGGCGTACGCTGCCGGCTTCGTGCTGCTGATGATCGTGCTCGCGCTCAATGCGCTGGTGACGCGCCTGGCGCTGAGAAGCAGCGGTGAACGCGCGGCG
>CAYNGQ010000378.1:0-7068 GCA_964396735.1 uncultured Solirubrobacteraceae bacterium
CACTACGGGCAGACGGTTGAAGGCGCCACGACGCTGACCTACTACGAACCGGCGTCCAATTGGCTGATCATGGTTGCGCTGTTCACCGTGATCGCCGCGCTCGTGGCGCGCTGCAGGCCGCCACTCTGGATGCTCCTCGGCAGCCCGCTGTTGATTGCGTGCCTCCTACTCTCCTACAGGCGCTCGTTCTGGATAGCCGCCGTCGTCGGCGTACTGCTCGTACTGCTGCTGGGAACATCTTCCGCGGGCCGGCGTTTGCTGATGCCAGCGAGCCTGGTCGTGGCGGCTGCGATCTGGCTCTTGGGGTCGATCAACTTCCAGTCGCAGCTGCCGATCGTCAAGCGTGCCACCTCGCTGGCTCCCTCGAAGGTCGAAACGAACGTACAGGACAGCTACCGACTTGACGAGCGTGCCAATGTACTCAGCGAGATTCGAGAACACCCAATCACCGGCTTGGGGATGACGATTCCCTGGGCCGCCACCGCGCAGCCACTATCCGTCGAACACGAAGAAGGGCGCCAGTACGTGCATTTTGCGGCTCTGTGGTTCTGGCTCAAGCTCGGGGTGCTCGGGCTCTGCGCCTACGTGGGTGTGATGGTTGGCAGCATGCTGCTCGCGTGGCAGGCGTGGCGGCGCAGCCGCGAGCCACTGATGCGTGCTTTCGGGCTTGCATCGCTCTGCGGGATGGCGGGTCTCATCGTGATCGACACGACCGCGAGCTTCACTGGGGTGGAAGCGCGTTTTACCGTGCTGTTCGCGGCGCAGATCGGTTTGCTGGCACTGCTGACACACCCGGATCGCGGAGCCACCGAGCATCGGGCGCTCAGTGTGAGTGTCTGATTCTGGCGACTGCGCCGATTCTCAGCGGTCGTGTCCCCCGAGGGTGCCGGGATCGGTGAATTCGGGTTGAAGGTCGGGGCGCTTCGGGATATAGCGAGCGGGCACCCCCACGGCGGTATGCCCGGGTGGCATGTCCTTGATCACCACTGCATTGGCTCCCACCGTGCTGCCGGATCCGATCGTTATGTCGCCGATTATCTTTGCGCCGGCGTGCACGGTCACATCATCACCGAGGACGGGACAGCCGGTCCTGTCCTTGAATCCGACGGTGACCTGCTGATTGACCCAGCAGTTGGCGCCGAGGCGCTCCGCGATGATTATGGTCGCGAACCCGTGCTGAATAAAGAGCCCCGGGCCGATCGACTTGGCGAGCAGGTGCAATGTGGACTCGGGACGATAGATCCAGCTCAGCAGACGACTCAGCAGGTACGGCCCGCGACTGCCACTGCGCAGACGGTAGAGATAGAGGGTGCGAAACTCGGGCATTCTCAACAAAGGGAGCATCCCGCTGTTGCCGAGCACGTCGTTCCATCTTCGCGCGTCCGCGAGGATCGTCGTCCGTTGGTCGGTGAGCAGCAGGGGGATCAACAGTGGCGCGCACAGCGCGTCGCGGAGGCGCGTCATTGTGTCACACGGACGCTCTTTGCATCCGCTTTGCGCCTCGCCGCTGTCAAGGGAGATCCTGCCGCTGGAGAATGATTTCAGCCGTGGGCTCTTTGATCGCATCGCGTAGGGCCCTGACCGTTACGCTCGCGGCTTGTGGACTGACAAACCGCGAGATCGCATAGCTCGAGGTTCTGCGTATGCCCGCAAAACGAAAGCCGGGTGGCGGGTGGGTCGGCACGACCGGCGGCAGGGGCGAGCGGCCCGAGCGTTGTGTGCGGAGCCCGATGAAGACGAGTTCTCCTGTGGAGGTCCTCGAGCCGGTGAATGTGTGCACATCCGGCAGATAAATGGATAGCGGGATGGAGGCATATCTTTCGCCCACGATGACGCGATTGGCGATCCGTGTCGGCAGTGCCTGCACGGCGCCCCGCCAGTTGTCGCGTTGGTAGGCGGGCAGCAGGTTGATGCCCGTGATCACGGCCAAAGATATGATGCACAGGCCTGTCCCGAGCAGCAGGCCAGTGCGCCCCGCACCGGCCGACCCCAGGCCGGCCGCGATCAGAACGGCCCACGGAACCCACGCCGCGATCACGTTGCGTCCGTCGAAGACATCCACGAGATGGGTGGCAGCGAGCAGCAGCGGCAGCACGATTGCCGTGACGGCGACGAGTGCGATATCACGGGCGAGCCGGCGCTCACGCGCATTGCCACGCCGTCGCAGCAGCCAGAGCGCGCCCGCCGCAAGCAGGCCGACAATCAGCCCCGACAAGATCTCCAGTGGGCCGTAGAGCCCGACGACGAACTGCTTGGCCGTCTCACCGATTCTGGATGCGAGCGATGTGTCTTCGATCCAGTTGGTGTTGCCGTTGGCGCGCTGGCTCAGCGCGAGGGGCGCGAGTGCGATCCCCACGCAGAGGACGGCCCCAGCCGGCGCCCAGACACGCCGCCAGCCGATGCGTCTGGCGAGGATCAGCGCCTCGGGTACGAATAGGAAAGCGGCGAAGTAGTGAGTGAGCAGCGCCAGGATCGAAGCGCCGGCCCACAGCGCGAGACGGCGCGTGTCGGGGGCTTGGAGCGCGTGCTGCCAGAGCACGAAGGCGATCGCGCTGAAGAGGATCAGGAGCGCATAGCAACGGGCCTCCTGCGAGTAGTAGTACATAGCCGGGTTGACGGTGGCAAGCGCCGCGGCCCACAACCCCACACGCGGAGAGATTCTCCGTCCCGCGGCATACAGCACTGGGATGGTGAGCGTACCCACCAGCGCAGAGAACGATCGAAAACCGAGCGGGCCGGCGCCAAATATCTTCGTCCACCCCCACACGAGCATGTAGTAGAGAGGTGGCGCCGACTCACTGGATGACAGGTGTGACAGCATCCCGCCGAAGCCGTGGTGCACCAGGACCATCGTGGCTGCCTCGTCGAGCCAGATGCTCTGCACGTTCAGCGTCCCAAACCGCAGGGCGGCGGCCAGCGCCGTCAGCGCGATTACGATCTCGACCGGCTTCGGTCCTCGCAAGCCCACCACCTGGACGCCGTGGGTAGTGGGCTCTGAGGATGCGATGCCGGCGGTGTGCGTCCGAGGCCTAGCGCTGATGCCCACGGACGCGATTATGTCATGTCATCGCGAGCGTGTCGCAATGGGCGACACGATTAGGAGGCCATCAGTTCCTGCACCGCGGTGGTGTAGGCGCCCTTTGGCTGCAGTTCGTGTTGCAAGGCGCCGAAGTAATCCTCGCGTTCGTTCGTTGCGCCGGTCGCCTGCTGATCCCTGACCTGGTAGAGCATGAAGAGACCGAGTCGGTCGCCGAGCATCTGGTGCATTTCGGTGACGGTTTGGGTCAGGCCTTCGGCGGCTTCCTGGTAGGTCATACATGGGTTCCAACCGTAGTTTTCGGTCAGGCAGCGGCCGTCGTCCGTTGACATCCCATACTCGGTGATGTCGATTGGGATCGTGGACGGCGCGCCCTGGGCCGCGGTTTGACTGATCAGACTTTCCAATCTGGGGCGCCATCCCGGGCCGTAGGGGTGGATCGTCCATCCGGCGACCAACTGTCCGAGATTGGGGACCGCTTTGAACATATTTTCGACCCAGATTGGGCCTGCGTTGCCGGCATCGCCCTGGGCCATCAGGCCAACGTTCGGATTCACCGAGCGGATCGCGGTCACGGCTTCCTCGAAGCGCAGTGCATATGTCTGCGCACGACTCGCGTAGCCCGCGGGCGTGTCGTTGGTGTACTGGTAGCTGTAGCTCGTCTCGTTGCCGAACTCGATCGACTGGATCGCGAACTGGCCGCCGGCGTGGGTGGTCCAGTAGGTGCCGTTCTGGCCGAATGCCTTGGCCCAGTTGGCGAGATTGTCGGCTTCGGCGGGGGTCGGCAGGGTACCGTAGAAATCGGCCATCGGCAGGACGCGAATGCCGTGGGCGGCATATGCGGCGACGATCGGTTCCAGTTCCTGCGTGGTGGCTTCGATGTTGACGTCAAGCCGCACCAGCTTGGCCCCCAGCTTGGTGGCGCCCGAAACGTCATATGTCGTTTCCCAGCCCGAGTTCAGGCCCGGCTGGAAGTTTGAGGAGGTCGATTCCAACGATTCCAGGGGGGGCGTTGTGCCGGATCCCGAGCCGGCGGCTGACGCCGAGCCCGTCGCGGATTCCGAGCCGGTCGACGGCGTGCCGCCAGCCGACGACGAGGTGGAGCCGCCGCCGCCGGCGTTCCAGCTGAGCGTGCTGCCCGCGACCGTGACCGTCGGCACGGCCAGTGAGTTGCCGGCGGAGCGGCGTGTGGACTTCGCCCGACGCGCCTGTGAGGCGATGAGCCGCTTGGCGGCGCGCTGGACCGCGCGCGTGGCGGCTGCGCAGTGTCGGGGATGGACGCGCTTGCAGGTGCGCAGCGCGCGGGTCTGCGACGCGAGCGTGCGAACCGCGGCGGCGTGAGCCGTCGCGACGCTCTGAGCCGGCTGGGAAGTTGCCGAGCTGCCGCTGCCGCTGGCGAGTTGCGAGGCGGATCGAGGTGTGCCCGCTCGGGCGGCGGTCGCGGATAGCAGCATGCACATGGCCGCCATGCACGCGATCGCCAGAAGCCTGCTTGGCACCCAGCGGGTGAGCGGCTGCTGGATGGTGGTCATCGCGTCTCCTTCGGTGGCTGGGCTGTCTGCGCGAGACCCCTGGCTTTGCGGGCCCACCTCGCGGTGGGGGTGCCTTTGTCGGGATTGGGAGATGGAGTGGCGCGTCCAGCTGGCGGTTGTGGCGCCGCTCCACCCTCTTTCTTTAGGTGTGCACAGGATCTTTCGGGCCTGTCAGGTGCCCCCGTGAGTGCTCGCGGACTGCCTGGACGGATGTCCGTCCGGCGCCGGGGTGAGCCGGTGGAAGTCCGTTGACGAGCCCGTATTACGCACCGAGCGGATGGTTGGTCGCGTCCGTGATCCCCGATGGCGGAGCGGCTGTGCGTCGGGGCTGGGCGCTCGCGGTGGCGTCGCGGGCCGACCGGTAGTCTCGCGCTCAGTGAGGGTTACCGCGAGAGCACACCGCCCGCCTCGCGAGCACGCGTGGAGGGAGCAGGAAAAGCGCAACGCCCGCCTGCTGTTCGACGCCGAGCTGACCGCCGGGACGCTCTCCCCCGAGGCGCTGTGCGCGGCCGAGACGCGCCGCGCGGTGCGGGCCGCCGTACGCGTTCGTCCCGTGCCCCCGCTGCCGGTGCGCCTGGGCGAACAGGCGCTCTGCAGGCTCGGCCGCCCACCGGCTGGACAGGGAGGGATCGGGCCACCGCTTGCCGCCCGCCGCGCGGTGTGTGGGGAGGCCGGCGACGCTGCTGCCGGAGGCGCTGTGGCCGGGGGGGTAGCGGGCGGCGGCGACGGGTCCGGCCAGCGTGGGCCGCGCATTCTGCTGCGCGTCGACGAGTTTCCCCACTACCAGGCGTGGGATCAGCCGCAGCGCTTCGGGACCGAGCGCTTCATGCGCTTCCACGAGATCCTGGCGGGTGCAGGGGTGCACTACCTGCTCGCCGTTCCCCCACGGGTGAGCCGTGCTCCGCTCTCCCCCGACGGCGCCGGCTCGCGGGGGCTTGACGAGGCGGAGGCGGCGCTGCTGGGGCGCCTCGCTGGGGAGCGGGTCGCCTTCGCGCTGCACGGCCGCGACCACCGCACTCGGTTTGCCTCCCCCCGCCGTCGCTCGGAGTTGTGCGGGCTCACGCGCGAGCAGACCGAAGAGCTGCTCGACGGAGCGCTCGCCGAACTGGCGGAGCACGACATCGCCACCAGCGTGTTCGTGCCTCCCTTCAACCGCTTCGACGCGCGCCAGCTGCCATGGCTGGCACGCCGCTTCGCGGTGGTTTGCGGTGGCCCCGAGTCGATCGGAAAGCTGGGCTTCCAGGGCACGCCGCAGTGGCGCGGAGAGACCGTGTACCTTCCCTCCTACGCTCCCTTCTACGGCCGCGCCAGCGAGGTGCTGCAGGCGCTGCCGCACACGATCGAGCGAGCTCGAGGGCTATGGCTGCCGGTGGTGCTGCATTGGGGGTGGGAGGCCGACGCGGGCTGGCGGGAGCTCGAGCGGCTGGCCACCCGGATCGCGCCCCACACGGCCCCGTGGGAGGAGTTCCTCGCCGCCGTCGAGCGAAGTCGCGGCGGCGCATCCGCGGAGCGGTGAATCACTGCGCGAGCAGTCGGGTAAGCGACTCGATCGAGTAACGCTCCGCGACGAGCTCCCGCCCGCGGAGCCCCAGCTCGCCGGCGCCGTCGCGCAGCACCTGGACGAGCGCCTCGGCGAACGGGGCGGCGCCGTCGGCGATCAGGCAGTGCTCGCCGTCGCGCACCTCCAGGCCCGCGACCGCACGGGGGGTGGCAACCACCGGTAGGCCATGGGCGAGCGCCTCGATCAGCTTCAGCGGCGTGCCGCCCCCCTGCAGCAACGGCACGACCGCGCAGCGGGCGCGGGCGTAGGCGTCGCGCAGGTCTGGGACGAACCCGAGTGTCTCCACGCGGGGGTCGTCGATGAGCTCAAATGTCTCGACGCGGGGATCGTCGATGGCCCTTGGCATCTCAGCTGCCGCTCGCGTTGTGGGCGATCCCTCGAGGCTGGCGCCGGCCGATGCCGGATTCGCGTCTGGATCTGCGCCTCCGTCTGCTCCATGCGGTGGCAGCCCCAGGCCGGCGCCCACCAGTGTGAGCTTCGCGTCGGGCAGCTCGGCCCACACGAGCGGGAGCACTTCCCCGAGCAGGAAGCGCAGACCGTTGCGGTTGGGCTCGTAGGCGAAGTTGGCCACGAAGATCGCGCGTCGCTCCTCGGTCGGGGGGGTGATGGGGGCGATCGCCGCCACGTCCACGACGTTGGGCACGTAACGCAGGCGCGCGGCCGGGCACAGCTCGCGTGCCGCCGCCACGTCGGTCTTGCTGGCCATCCACGACTCGTGGGCGCGTGCGAGCAGCCGCAGCTCGAAGGCGCGCAGCGTCCGCGCCCCGCCCATCGAGCGTCCGCCGCCGAGCTGGTGGCGGAAACCGGACTCGAAGTTGTGGGCGTTGTAGATCACCGGGCGCCGACCCGCCAGGCGGGCCAGCGCCGCGGCGGCAACGGGGCCATCGGCGATCACGCGGCCGCGGTCGGGAGCGCGGGCGAGGCGGGCGGCCGCCGCG
>CAYNGQ010000379.1:0-2171 GCA_964396735.1 uncultured Solirubrobacteraceae bacterium
CGCTTGGAGGCGGAGACGGTGCAGTGGTGTAACGAGATGCTCGCGCTGTCGCCGTTTGCGCTGCGTTTGCTGAAGGCGAGCTTCAACGCAGCCGAGGACGGCCTGAGCGGCATCCAGCAACTCGCGCACGACACCAACCTGCTGTTCTACGGGAGCGAAGAGGCGCAGGAGGGCCGTGACGCTTACAAGCAGAAGCGCAAGCCCGACTTCTCTCGCTTCCCCAGGCGGGCGTAGTGGCCGTGGCGATTCCTAGAGGTGCCAGTGCTATACGCATTTGGGTGATGGCCGCGCGCGTGCGCACGCTGCCAGCCGCCGTGGCACCGGTGCTGGTGGGCACGTCGCTGGCGCTGGGGGCCGGGCACTTCCGAGCGCTCGCATTCGTCGCGGCACTGCTGGGAGCGGTGTTCATCCAGGTGGGAACAAACCTGTCCAACGATTACTCCGACGCCAGGCGTGGAGCCGACACCGAGGACAGGCTGGGCCCTGTCAGGGTGACAGCGGGCGGGCTGGTGCCGCCGAGCCAGGTGCTGGTCGCAACGTACGTGACGTTCGGGTTGGCCGTGCTGTGCGGCGCCTATCTAGTGGCGGTCGCCGGGCCAGAGCTGATCGCGGTGGGCGCGGCCTCGATTCTGGCGGGAGTGCTGTACACGGGCGGGCCGAGACCATATGGATATGAGGGGTTGGGCGAGGTGTTCGTATTCCTGTTCTTCGGGATCGTCGCGGTCACCGGCTCGTATTTCGTGCAGGTGCAGACACTGCCGTGGCAGGCGTTTGCGTGCGCCGTGCCGGTGGGGTTGCTGGCGAGCGCGATCCTAGTCGTAAACAACGTGCGCGACCTGGAGACCGACCGCCGCGCGGGCAAGCGCACGCTTGCGGTACGGATGGGACGCGAGCGCACACGCGCTCTGTACGTGGCGATGATCGCGGGAGCGTTTATCAGCGCCCCGCTGTTGTGGGTGCTCGGTTCGATGACGGCGTGGTTGCTGTTGTGCTGGGCCGCAATCCCGCTCGCAGTCAGCACGATCGCGGTCGTCAGGACCCGCACGGACGGCCCTGCGCTGAACGGCGCGCTGGCCAAGACCGGCGCGCTGCAACTGGTCTTCTGCCTGCTGTTTGCGGGTGGGATCCTGGCCGGCGGTGGAATCGGGTCGTGAAGCTGGAAGTGCAGCGTCGCGCGCTGCGACTGACGAGGGCGCTTCAGAGCGCATACGGAGCGGTCCGGGAGCGTGAGATCCTGAGTGTGTCGATCACCGATGCGGACGGAATGCGCGGTTACGGCGAGGCGGCGCCGCTGGAGCCGTACGACGGAGTGAGCATCGAGCGAGTGGAGCAGGCGCTGGCGCAGTACACGCCGATCCTGGCAAGCGCAGAGGGCAGGAACGGCGCCCAGCTGATCGATGCCTGTCGCAGCGCCGATGACCTACCCGCGGCGCTCGCCGCGATCGACATGGCGCTGTGGGACCGCGCGGGACGAGCGGCAGGTAAGCCGGTCGCGGCATTGCTGACGGATCGCCCCGCCGACACGGTTACGGTCAATGCGACGCTGTCGGCACCCGACCGCGCGGGTGCCGCTGAGCAGGCAGCACGAGCGATCGCGATGGGATTCAGCTGCCTGAAGATGAAGGTCGGCATCGGCGACGATGCCGGTCGTGTGGCCGCAGTGCGAGCCGCGGCCGGCCCGGAAACCGCGCTGCGCTTGGACGCGAACGGCGCATGGAGCGTCGATGAGGCGGTGCGGGCGATCGAGGCTCTGTCTCCTGCCGGCTTGGAGCTCGTCGAGGAGCCGACCCACGGCCTGGAGGCGGTGCGTGAAGTGCGCGAGCGGGTGGCGGTGCGGGTGGCAATCGACGAGACGGCAGCCGAGCATGGAGCGCTCGGCGCGGGCGTGGCCGACGCGGTCTGCCTGAAGATCTCACGTTGCGGTGGGATATCTGGCCTGATCGCGGCTGCCACCTTGGTGCGCGCCTCCGGCGCGGAGGTCTACCTTGCATCCACATTGGACGGCCCGCTGGGTGTGGCGGCCGCCGTGCATGCCGCCGCGGCACTGGCATCTCGAGGCCCGGTTGCACCCTGCGGCCTGGCGACGCTCGCGCTGTTCGAGGATCTCGAGAACCCGCTGCCGGCCAGAGACGGGCAGATCGCGCTGCCGACCGCCGGCGGGCTCGGCGTCG
>CAYNGQ010000380.1:0-4482 GCA_964396735.1 uncultured Solirubrobacteraceae bacterium
CCTGGGCGAGCTGCTCGAGGAGCTGTTGCGGGCGCAATACGCGGGGGAGATCGCAACGCGCGAGGACGCCCTCGCCTACGCCCGTGCACATGCTGGGTAGGATGGCGGGTCAGTGACCGACCTTAAGGGGTCCGCCAAGTAAGATCTGACGGTCCGGTGCGGCCGCTTCGCGGCGGTCTGCGCCACCCGCGGTGCTCGCCGTGCCACCAGCACGGCTGCGCTCGCGTGCGTCGCATCCCATCCACGAATCGACCACCCCGATCCCGCCATCTCTTCCTTGACGAACCCCGACTGCATCTTCTGCAAGATCGTCGCCCGCGAGCTGCCGGCCACGATCGTCGACGAGGACGAGCTCACGGTTGCCTTCATGGACATCAACCCCGCCACCCGCGGGCATGCGCTGGTGGTGCCGCGCCGCCACGCACAGGATCTGCTGAGCATCGACCCCGAGGACCTGTGCGCGACCGCGGCCGCAGCGCAGCGTCTGGCGGGGCAGATGAGCGAGCGGTTGGGCGCCACCGGGATCAACGTGCTCAACTCCTGCGGCGCCGCCGCCTGGCAGACGGTGTTTCACTTCCACCTGCACGTGATCCCGCGCTACGCCGATGACCCGCTGCGGCTACCATGGACGCCGACTGCGGGGGATGCAAGCGAGATCGCAGCGGCTGCGCAGGAACTCGGCCGCGGATAGCGAACCGCTACATACCCGTTCTCGGTGTGTTCTATGCCCAATATGCTCCGCTCCAGGCCCAAGCTGCTCCGTACATCGCTCGTCGCGCTCCTGGCCGGGGTGGCATTGGCCCTGGCGTTGCCGATCGGCGCGCTGGCGACGCTCTCTGAAGTGGGGGTGATCCCGGCGACCACGCCCCCCACCACGCCGAGCTGCCCGACGTCGTGCCTGGCCGTCACGCGCACCACCGGCTATCAGGTGAAGGTGGGCAAGACGCGCACCCTCGTCACGGTTCCTCGCAACGGCACCGTCGTGGCGTGGACGGTCTCGCTCGGCAAGCCCAACGCGACTCAGATCAAGTACTTCAACACCAACGAGGGCGGCACCGCCTCGGCTGCGATCGCCGTGCTGGCGCCCCAGCCCAAACCAAACCTCGCCTACAAGCTGGTGGCGCAGAGCCCGCTCGTGCAACTGCAGCCCTACTTCGGCAAGACCGCCCAATTCCCCCTCGCCACCACCCTGCAGGTCAAGAAGGGCGACGTGATCGCGCTCGCGGTCCCCACCTGGGCGCCCGCGCTCGCGCTTGGCTTCACCAACGAAACTTCCTGGCGTGCCAGCCGCCTGCGCACTCAGTGCACCAACACCAGCGTCCAGTCGATGCAGCAACTGGGCACCAGCGTCCAGTATTACTGCCTCTACCGTGAAGCGCGTCTCACCTACAGCGCCACGCTGATCTCCACCCCTTGAGGCGGTCGAGGTCGCGGTAGGCGGCAGCTCAAGGCGCCTGGGCGCCGCCGGTCGGGCTGCTCGAAGAGCCGCCACCGCCTGTGGCTTCGGAGCCGCCTTTGGCCGCGCTTTCCCCAGTGCCACCGCTCGCGCCCGAGCTCGCTTCCGGGGTGCTCGTTTTTTCCGTGGAGCTGCCGCCGGAGCTGGTCGTGCTTTCGCTGCCCGTGCCCCCCGACGAGCTGGAGCTCGAGGGTTCTTCGCTTGAGGTGTTCGCCGAGCCGGTCGAAGGGTTGGAGCCGCTTTTGGAGGTCGTGGCGACGGTTGACGTCGAGGTGGTGGGCGTCGCTTCGCTTTCGGCCTGCGTGCTGGCAGGAGGAGTGATTTCCGGTGTGCTGTGCGGCGGCACATCAGCGGAGTTGCTGCTGCCTCCGCACGCCGCCAGCGTGAGGCCCACCAGCAGTGCCGCGGCGCCTGCGAGGATCGGGGCGAGCGACCGAAGCCGGGAGACACCCCCCTTCGGGGGGAATCCCCGTTTCGACCAGCGCGGTGTCACGAGCCCAACGGGCCCATCCGGCGTCCGCAGGTGGGGCAGTCGTTCAGATCCTTCTGCGCCAGCTGCTCGCACCAGGGACAGAAGCGCAGGTTCTCAACCGAGAAGGGAAGCCTGGAGGTGGATGGCGCAAGCGGAAGCACCTTGCCCACGACCTCCAGCGGCTCGCCCGACTCCCGATCGAGGTAGATCTCGTCAGGTTGCGCCTCCAGGATGATTTCCCGCCCGCCTGCCGGATTGCGCAGACGGTATCGCTGCTGCACGCTCATCTCGGGCACTCTAGCGAAGCCTGCGGAGGGAGTGCGGGTAGGCTGGCGTGGGTGCGAATCCTGATCTTCCACGGCTACCTGCTCGCCGGCACGGGCTCCAACATCTACAACGCGCGTCTCGCGCAGGCGCTGGTGGATCTCGGCCACGAGGTGCACCTGCTCTGCCAGGATCGCCACCCCGAGCGCCAACCCTTCGTCGACGCAACCGGGGATTGGGAGCAGGGAGAGCTGCGCGTACGCACGCTGCGCGAGCCGGTGCGCTGCACCGCCTACCGACCCGAGATTGGCGGACTGCTGCCGGTGTACGTCGAGGATCCCTACGAGGGGATCGAAGCGCGCGCATTCGCGCGCTGCAGCGAGGCGGAGGTCGAGCGCTACATCGAAGCCAACGTCGCCGCCGTGCGCGAGCTGGTGGGGCGTGTGCAACCCGACGTGGCGCTCGCCAACCACCTGGTGATGGGCCCCGCGATCCTTGCCCGAGCGCTTGCCCACCGCGTGCCGTATGCCGTCAAGGTGCATGGAAGCGCCCTGGAGTACACGGTGAAGCCCGACCCTGAGCGCTTCCTGCCCTACGCTCGCGAGGGACTCGAGCCCGCCGAGGCGATCCTCGTCGGCTCGCTGCACACCGCGCGCAGCCTGTGGGATGCGATGGAGGACCCCGCGATCGAGGCCCGCACCCGCCTTGGCCCCCCCGGGGTGGACGTGGAGCTCTTCAAACCGCTCCCGCAGCGCGCTGCCAGCAGGCCACCGGAGCCTGTCGTGGCGTTCGTGGGCAAGCTGATCGTCAACAAGGGCGTGGACCTGCTGATCGCCGCCTGGCCGCTGGTGCTCGAGCAGGTTCCAGAGGCTCGCCTCGAGATCGTCGGCTTCGGGGGCGACGGCGAGTGGTTGGAGCGTCTGCTGGAGACGTTGGCGGCCGGCGAGCTCGAGCGGGCGATCGACCTGGCGCAGGCTGGCCGGGCTCGGGGCTCGGCTGAATCGCGGGTGGGCCGTGCTCGGGGGGCCGCGGATGCGCAGGAGCGCCGCGCGGGGGAGGCCACGGACACGCAGGCAACCGGTCATGCCCAGCCCATACCGCTGCGCCACCTGGTGGCATTCCTGGGGAGTCTGCGCGACCAGCGGCGCGAGCGCTATCTGGCAACCGCCTCGACGCTGCCCGAGCGGGCTCGCTTCGCCGGGCGCCTCGAGCACGAGGCGCTCGCCGAGCTGCTGCCAACCTGCGAGGCACTGGTCGTACCCAGCACCTTCCCCGAGGCGTTCGGCATGGTGGCCGCAGAGGGGGCGGCATGCGGAGCCCTGCCGGTGAGCGCTGCCCACTCGGGCCTCGCCGAGGTCAGCAGGGTGCTGGCTGGCGCCGTGCCGGCGGAGGCCGCGGGCTGGCTGTCGTTTCCCGTCGACGACCATGCCGTGCCTGCCATCGCGCAATGCCTGGTCGGCTGGTTGCGAGCCGATCCCGTGCTGCGCGAGCAGACCCGCGCGGGGCTGGTCGCGACCGCGCGCGTACGCTGGTCGTGGGAGGGTGTGGCGCGGGGCGTGATCGAGGTCGCCAGGGGCGAGCTCGATGTGCTGCCCTCGCCGTGAGAGCCTGCGGAGCGCAAGGTCGGATTACCGACCCCTGCATACACCAGTGCGACAGATGACGCATCGCCAGGATCGAGCGCCCTCGCTCCAAGGCCCGACGGACGCTCGGTTGATCGCCACTGGCTCGGCGGTGGACGCGCTCCCTTGACAGAACAGGCTCAACCCACTACATTGAGGCAATCGTTGCAAAGATCTCCACCGGAGAGGGTGGCGCAGCCGGCCAGACTCAGCCTTCGGACTGTGTCAGCCGGCAAGCCGCGGCCCTCTTTCCGGGTCGGGATGTCGGAGATCGACTCCAGAAGGGAGCACGCCAATGCGAGTGCACGAAGGGATGAGTCCAATCATTGTCACGGCCGGCCCGGGCCACACCCTGCGGGATGCCGCCCGACTGATGTCTCAGCGGAGCGTAGGCGCGGCGATCGTGATGGACCCCGAGGGGAACGGCCCGGGGATCCTCACCGAGCGCGACATCCTGCACTCGATTGGCGCTGGACAGGATCCCGACCGAGAGCTTGTCGCCGAGCATCTGACCAGCGAGGCGGTATATGCCGCGCCCAACTGGTCGCTCGAGGAGGCCGCCGCCGCGATGACGCGTGGTGGCTTCCGGCACCTGATCGTCGTCGAGGGAGGGGAGACCGTGGGCGTCCTCTCCGTTCGCGACATCGTGCGCTGCTGGACCGAAGATG
>CAYNGQ010000381.1:0-5850 GCA_964396735.1 uncultured Solirubrobacteraceae bacterium
GCTCGCGGCGCTCACCGGCGCCGGCGTGCCGCTGCTGCACGCCCTTGAGATCACCGGCAAAACCGCCGGCAACGTCGTCGTCGAAGACGCGATGGACACCATCATCGCCTCGGTCAAGCGCGGCGGCACGATCTCCGCGCCGCTGGCCGACATCCCGATCTTCCCGATGATGGTGACCAACATGGTCGGCGTCGGCGAGGAGACCGGCGCCCTGGACTCGATGCTCGGCAAGATCGCCGACTTCTACGACGACCGCGTCGACGCCTCGGTCAAGGGTCTCACCTCGATCATGGAGCCGATCATGATCATCGTGATCGGCGGGATCGTCGGCTTCATCGTGATCTCGATGTACATGCCGCTGTTCACGGTTTACAACAACATTCAGTAGGCCCTACCGGCTGATCTCCAGGCCGCCCTCGCGTACCGACAGCGACAGGCGCCCGTCCAGCAGCTCCAGCAGCTCCGCGCCGACCAGCTCCCGCCGCCAGCCGCGCAGCGTGCGCACGTCGGGCTCGGGTGCGCCTGAGCGGACCGCGGTGACGACCGCCTGCAGGTCGGCGCGGGCGGCGATCAGCTCGTAGGCGAGGTCGGCCTCACGCGCACGGGCGCGCACGAGCGCTTCGCAGAGCGCCACGAGCGGGGCGTCGGCGGGGTCGGGGAAGCCGCCGCGGGCTAGGCGCTCCAGCGGGATCTGTGGCCCGTCCGCCTGTTTCGCGCCGGCGCGGACCGCCTCCAGCAGCTCCGGGCCGCTGCGGCGCAGGCCGCCCTGGCCGAGGCCGCGGATCTGCTCCAGTTCGCGCATCGAGGCCGGGCGGCGCTTGGCGAGCTCGACCAGCGCCGCGTCGGCGAGCACGCTCTGCACCGTGCGGTCCTTCGCGGCGGCGGTCCGCTCGCGCCACGCGACCAGCTCGCGCGCGATCGCCTGCGAGACGGCGCTCAGGTTGCGGATGCGCGGCAGGCGCGCGAGGATCGTCTGCTCGTCGCGCTCGTCGCTGGACTCCTCCACCGCGCGGCACTCCTCGCGCGCCCACTGCAGGCGCCCGGAGGGGCCGAGGCGCCGCCGCAGCTCCCCGGCGAGCTCCAGCAGGTGCACGACGTCCTCGCGCGCGTAGGCGAGCTGCTCGCTGGAGAGCGGGCGCGAGTCCCAGCGGGTGAAGCTCGCGCTCTTGGCGAGGCGCACCCCCAGCAGCTCGGCGAGCAGCGTCTCGTAGGAGGCCTGCGCCGCCATCCCGGCGAAGCCGGCGGCGACCTGCGTGTCGAAGACGTTGCGCACGGGGGTCTCGAAGCGCCGGCGCAGCAGCGCGATGTCCTGGCGGCCGGCGTGCACCACCACTTCGACCTCGGGATCGGCGAGCACGCCCGCCAGCGGCGCCCCGTCGAGGCGCTCCTGCAGCGGGTCGACCAGCTCGATCCGCAGGCCGGCGGTGTGGTCGGGGACCGCGAGCTGCACGAGGCACAGCAGCGTGCGGTAGCGCCCCTCGCCCATGAACTCCGTGTCGAGCGCCAGCTGACCGCTGCGCTGTGCCTGCGCGGCGATCTCTGCGATGACGGTGTCGTCGGATATCTCGGGCTCGGTGGACATCTCAGGCTTGGTAGACGTCGGGCTGGTTGTGGGTGTCGGCGCGAGGGAGCATCTCATCCTCCCGCGCTCTCGGCAGGCGCAGCGCAAAGCACGCTCCGGGATGCGTAAGTGCGAATGCATCGACCGAAGCCGGGGGACACGCGCCTTCGGCACTGGCCGATTTGGGGATGCGAGCGGAGCGAGTGTCTCCCCAATCGGTCCCCGTTTCGGCCAGCAGTTCGAGCGTCCCGCCCATACGCGCGGCGAGCTCGCGCCCGATCGCCAGTCCCAGGCCGAAACCGCCGTGCCCGCCGGTGGTCGAGCCGCGTTGAAAGCGCTCGAAGATCAACTCGCGCTCGGCCGCAGGGACACCGGGGCCATGGTCGCACACGCTCAGCTGCGCCCACTCCTCGGCGGCGGCAACCTCCAGCTCGACGTTCGAGTCGGCGGGGGCGATGCGCAGGGCGTTGTCGAGCAGGATGCGCACGATCTGCGCCACCGCTCCCGGGTCGGCCTGCGCCCAGCAGGGTCCCGCCGGCGGGCGGACGCTCAGCCGCGCGTTGTGCTCCGCGGCGGCGAGCTCGAACTCGGCGGCGACCGCGCGGGCGAGCTCGCCGAGCTCGAGCGGCTCGCTGCGCAGCGCCACCTCGGCGTCGAGGCGACTGAGATCGAGCAGGTCGGAGGCCAGACGCGAGAGCCGCCGCGACTGCGCTCGCGCACGCGTGGCGCGCTCGCGCGCGTCCTCGATGTCGAGCTGCTCGGCGCGCAGATCGTCCTCGAGCAGCTCCAGCATCCCATCGAGCGAGGCGAGTGGGGTGCGCAGCTCGTGCGAGGCCGTGGCCACGAACGCTCGGCGCGCCGCCTCCTGGCGGCGCAGCCGCGCCTGCATCCCCGCGAACGCGCGCGTCAGCTCGCCGACCTCGTCGCGGCCGCGATCCTCGGGCAGCGGATCGGCCTCCGGCCCGCGGCGCTCGAGCTCGCGGGTGGCGTCGCGCAGCCGCTCGAGGCGGCGCAGCAGAGTGGTCGCCAGGCCGATCCCGAGCAACAGCGCGACCAGCAGGCCCGCTCCGGCGGCCTCCAGGAAGGCGGTCCGCACGACGCGCACCGCGGAGGCGACGTAGTCGAGGCGCTTGGTGAGCACCACCACGTAGTGGCGGCCGGATATCTTGATCCGCTGGGCGAGAATCAGCTCGTCGTTGCGCACTTCGCTGACGGGCGCCTTGCCGGTGTGCAGCGTGCGACGCGCCTCGCCGTAGTAATCGGGGACGTCCTGGGTAGGGCTGGAGCCTGCGAAGACGACGTCCAGCTGGTCGTCGAGGATCGTCAGCGTTGCCTGCGAGCGGCGCCGCAGCACCAGCGCGACCTTGAGCGTTTCCGCTTCGTTCAGGCGCCCGGCTTCGATCGGGATCTCCGCCAGCTCAGGCCGCACGGCGCCGAGCGCCGTCACCACGGTCGATTCCCCGTCGGTGCGCAGCCGCTGCTCGAGCGGGGAGAGGAGCGCAAGCGCGGCCACCGCGAGCGTCACGGCGCTCGTCAGCAGCAGCGCGGCGAGCAGCCGCGGTCGCAGGCCGAGCAGCCATCCCCTCATCAGGGCTCCTGGAAGCGGTAGCCGGCCCCGCGCACGGTCAGGATCAGCTTCGGCTCCTCGGGGCGCTCCTCGAGCTTCTCGCGCAGGTGGCGGATGTGGACGTCGATCGCGCGCGGGTCGCGGTAGGCGGAGTCGCCCCAGATCGCGCGCAGCAGCTCCTGGCGGTTGAGCAGGCGGCCCGGCTCGGACATCAGCCGCGCGAGCAGCTCGAACTCGGAGAAGGTCAGACGTACCGGCTCGCCCGCGACGGTCACCTCGCGGCGGCCGCGGTCGAGCGCCACCGGGCCCACGGCGATCGTCTCGCGCCCGAGCGCCCTCGGTCCGGAGCGGCGCAGCACGGCGCGCACGCGGCTGCGCAGCTCGGCGAGGCCGAACGGCTTGGTCACATAATCGTCCGCGCCGGCCTCCAGCCCCTGCACCGCGTCGGCCTCGGTGTCCAGGGCGGTGAGCATGATGATCGGCACCACGTTGCGCTGTTCGCGCAGCGTGCGGCACACCTCGTAGCCGTTCGGTCCCGCGCCGAGCGCCACGTCGAGCAGCACCACATCGAAGTGATCGGCCCCGGCGCGCGCGATCGCCTCCATGCCCGAGGCCACCGCCTCGACGGTGTGTCCCTCGCGCGAGAACGAGCGCGTCAGCGTCTCGCGCAGGGTCTCCTCGTCGTCGACCACGAGGATCTTCAGGGATGTCGGTGTTTCGGCGGCGCTCATTCCCCGCGGAGGGTACCCGTCATCGGGTGGGGTAAGGCAGTCGCCTCATGCTCCCCTCCGTCCGGCCCCTGACGGGGCCGTCCGGGATCCCCCATGGGGGGAGGGGGGATGTATTTCAGGCAGTCGCCACAGCATCCCCGCGCGCGGCATCCCCGCCTGCTTGGAGACGTCCGTGCCGTGTTCGCTGACCCAACGGGCCGGCGCCGAGCAGTCGGGGTCGGTGGAAGGCGACTGTGGCCCGCAGCCCTCGTCGAGGAAGGCGTAGCGGACCCTGCCCGCGGCGACCAGCGCGCGCAGCCGCGCGACCGAGGTGAAGACGTGGCCTTCGAGTGTGCTCAGCACGAGGATCGGCTGGGCGTCGCGCTCGACCAGCTCGCCCATCTTCGTGCCGGAATCGAACGCGACCTCGTAGTAGGCGCTGCCCTGGTGGGCGCGCAGGTAGGCGCTAAGCGGTTCCAGCTCGCCGTGGTGCAGGATACCCAGGGGGTTGGTGTCCGAGACGTTTTCCCGCACCGCGTTCAGCGAGGCCCACAGCGGGATCGCCAGGATGCAGACGAGCGCCAGCGCCGTGACCCCGGCGCGCAGCGTGTCCCCGCGCGGGAAGCCGCTCCAGGCGAGCGCCAGGGCGCCCACCGCGGCGGCCGCCGTGATCCACCACACGGTGCTCGTCCCGAACAGCAGCCGCTCGGCGTACAGCGCCACTACCAGCAGCGTCACGCTCAGCGCGAGCAGGCGGTCGCGGCCGCGGCGCTCGGTTGCCCACGCTAGGCCGATCCCGAGCGTGGCCGCCACGGCGGGGGTGAGGGCCTCGGTGTAGCGGGGGTGCAGGCGGCTCATGTCGCTGAACAGCGCGATGCCGGTGAGCAGCCACAGCATCAGGCCCGCCAGCAGTGCGAGGCGTAGGCGCTGCTGAGCGGATGGTCCATTGGGAGCGGCGTCAGTCGCGGTCGTGTCCCGTCTGCGTGTGCGTCGCTCCCACAGGAGTGCCCCCAGCGTCGCGCCGCCCAGCAGCAGGCCAACGAGCACCTCCAGGCCGAGCCGCTCGCCTGAGAGTGGGCCGATGCGATCGAGCAGGCGTGTCGGGGAGGGCGGCAGGATCGGGATCGCGTCGCGCTCGGCCTGCGTCGCTTCGGGGTAGTGGCGGCTCGGCTGGTAGGCGGCCTGCACGCCTTCGAGCGACTTGCCCTCGAGGCGATCGACGCCGTTGAAGACGAACGCGGAGTTCCACGCGCTGCCGTTGGTGGAGCCGTACGCCCACGGCCGGTCGTGGGCGGGGAACAGCAGCGTCCCGGTCAGCCATGTAAGCGCGACCGCCACGTACACGACCGCCGCCAGCCCCAGCTGCACGAGGCGGCGGCGACGCGCGCCCGGCAGCCCCAACCAGGCGATCAGCGCCAGCCCCGGCAGCGCCACGACCGACTCCAACAGCTTCACGTCGAACGCGATCCCCAGCGCGGCCGCAGCCCCCAACAGCCACACTGTCCGCCCGCTGCGTGCGGCACGCACCAGCAGCGCCAGCGCGAGTACGGTCAGCGCCATCATCACCGCGTCCATCGTGTCGCTGCGCGCGGTGATCACCTCGATCGGCAGCACCGCGAGCGCGAGCGCCGAGACCAGCCCGGCGCGCACGCCGAACACCGGAGCCACCGCGGCGTACAGCAGCGGCACGGCGAGCGCGCCGGCGAGCGCCTCGGGCGTCTTCAACGCGGCCGAGCCGAAGCCGAGCAGCTTGACGCTCGCCACCTGCAACCACAGGTCCACCGGCGGCTTGTCGATCGCGACCGCCCCCGAGGGCTCGACCGCGCCGAAGAAGAAGTTATGCCAGGAGAGCCCCATGCTGCGCACGGCTCCGTCATAGAAGGGGTCGCCGATCACCGGCCCGAGGTGGGCGAAGCGCAGCGCGGCCGCTCCGGCCGTGATCGCGGCCAGCGCGAACCACGCGGCCGCTCGCGCCAGGGCGCCGGCCCGCCCCGCCGGTGCCCGGCGCACCG
>CAYNGQ010000382.1:0-8767 GCA_964396735.1 uncultured Solirubrobacteraceae bacterium
ACCCGCCCGCGGTGGGGGGTGTAGACGTGCAGGATCCGATCCGCCTCCCCATAGCGCATCGAGCGCAGCACCACAGCCTCAGTCTTCAGCGGTCCGGGCATATCGACCGCGAGTGTAGGCCCCGCCTCGGCCGGCATACGAGAGAGAGATCGGGCGACAGGCACAAACCCGCCACTCGCAGTCGCCACAGGAGCCAGCCGATACTCCGAGTCACTGATTCGCCCGCAGCATCAGACCACCGATTTCAGGCGCTCAATGGGTAGTTTACCGTCGAAATCGGCCGGTCGCCTAAGCCCACC
The DNA here is from genome assembly GCA_964396735.1 of uncultured Solirubrobacteraceae bacterium. Lineage (GTDB taxonomy): Bacteria > Actinomycetota > Thermoleophilia > Solirubrobacterales > Solirubrobacteraceae > Palsa-744. The sequence continues at coordinate 300 of CAYNGQ010000382.1, forward strand.
ACGCAATTTCGCATATTGCGTGATATACATTCCGACTGAAGTAATCGTATAGATCCGCGCCAATGGCAAGGATCGTGTCCCCCACCCCTGTGTACGCTCGGGCAGGCAAGCCGCTCGGTGGATGGCGGACAGCGGCGGCTGGCAGCACGGATGCTCCACACCCCCAGCTGCGCAGTACGGAAGCACCTTTACACCGCTGAGAGAAACGGGAATGAGACGGGATGCAATGCCAGGCCTAGATGTCCTGCCCGGGCCACCCCTGCCCGCAGAGGACTCCACCGGCCTACCCGCCGAATGGCGAGGTCGGCCTCATCTGGACCGTCCTCGGCCAGCGATCACGATCGCGCTGATCGGCGGGCAGCGCCTGCTGCGGGACGCCACCGCCAGCCTGCTCACAGCCCAAGACGGGCTGCAGGTACTGGGCACCTTCGCCACCGCGGCCGAGTTTCTCGCCGCGGACTTCAAGCGTTCTCCAGCCGTGCTCCTGCTCGACTGCGACGGCGGGGAGCTCGGCGAGTGCGGCACCGCCATGAGGGAACTGGGTTCGACGTGCAGCCGCTGCCGGGTCGTTCTGCTCTGCCGCACGGCCCGTGAGGAGGTGGTTCGTTGCGCGATCGAGCACCGGGCGAGCGGGGTCTTGCTGAAGAGTTATTCCACCGAGGACATCCTGGCCGCGCTCGCCTACACCAGCACCGGGCGCACCGTGCTGCCAGCCGGGTGGCAGCAGCTGCTGCCCGCCCAACCAGGGTGCGCAGCAAGGTTGAGTCCCCGTCACCGCCAGATCCTGGCACTGATCGCCGCGGGCCGACGTAACGACGAGATAGCCCTCGACCTCGAGCTCAGCCCGAACACGATCAAGTTTCACATCCGTGCCCTGTATTCACGGCTGGGAGTGCGCAATCGTGTCGAGGCCGCCAACCTGCACGCGCAGATCACAAGTGGCGACGGTTGAGCCCAGGATCGCGATCGTCGGCGGAGCCGAAACGCTGGTCGCCGAGGCGCTCGCCTGGATGCTTACCAAAGGCGGCTGCAGAGTGGTGGGCGTCTATCCGAGCTGGCGCGAGCTCGACGCCGCAATGCGCACCGGCAGGTTGCGCCCCCAGGCCGCGATCGTCTATACCGACGACCCCGCCGCCGGCCCCGAGGCGGTTGCGGAGATCAAGGGCGCCCACCCCGCCCTGAAGATCCTGCTGCTGTGCGAGCTGGCCACACCAGCTGTCGTTCGCTGCGCGATCGAGGAGCGCGCCGAGGGCGTGGTGCTGACATCCGACACGGTCGAGGAGACGATCCTCGCGCTGCGCAACGTGCTCGAGGGCCGCGCCGTGATGCCCGCGGGCTGGCAGTCGGCCTCCGCGCAGACGGACAACCCGCTCGCCACACTGAGCGCGCGCGAGCGCGAGATCCTCGCGCTGCTTGCCTCCGGGATGAGCAACAAGCAGATCGCCAGCCACCTCACGATCTCGTCGAACACGGTCAAGTTCCATCTGCGCACGATCTACTCCAAGCTGGGCGTGCGCAACCGCGTGCAGGCAATGCAGGCCGTCGGGCAGCAGGCCCAGGATCCCAAGTCGCTCAAGCATCCTGTGGACGAGTTAATAGCTCAAGCGGATCGAGTCCACACGAGCTGACGAGGACGACCGTAGCCTTTGGGGTGGCGCTCCACCTACCCAAATTAGTGGGGCAAAAAACTACCCCACATGATGATTGTGCAATGAGCGGAATGCCCATAGCATCCCGGCGATGAAATACCCGTAGTGGGACCATCGTGGTTTCACACCTCGTGTCCGTTGGAAGGCACTTTCAGCTCACTCACTCAAGGAGGAGGCCGCACACAATGCGACCACAAGTCAAACGGAAAATGATCGCGGGACTCGTTTCCGCGATAGGAGCGGCGGTGCTAGCCCTCGGCACGCTCACGGCCGGCGCCGCTGCCGCTCCAAGCCAGACGTTCACATCCACATCCGACGGCCCACAGAGCGCCAACATCCCGTATGTGGCGTGGGTCGGCGAGCACCTGCGCCTGGTGGCGTGCGACCCGGCGATCAACACCAGCGAAGAAGGCGGCCAGCACGTCAACTTCCAGGAGGAGGACTGGTCGGGCAACCCCGATCCGGCTGAGATCCCGGCGCCCGAATCCGGAACCCAGGCGTTCTTCGCCCCCAGCCCGGGCAGCAGCCAGGCCGAAGCCGGCGACGGCTGCGTGAAGATCGACTACAAGTCGCTGAATCCGGGCTTGGCTCGGATCAGGGCGGTCGTCACGAACAGCGCCGGAGCGGTCGTGTTCTCGCATCAGTTCCTGGCGATCTGGCTGACGGTCAACACGCCGACGCTGACCGAGCTCCCCTACGGTGGCGACCCCTCGGGCAACGGCGAATTCGTGCCATCGCCCTTCTCGGAACCTGAATCGAGCGCCGACCAGGGTCTCGTGCAGGTGAAGGTGACGGGCAGCTTCCCGGTCGAACCGACCTCGCCGCTGCACAACGTCCTCCCCGAAGCAAGCTACAGCCTGCCCGCAAGCTGGGAAACCCTGGCCGATGCGCTGGCGAGCAGCTCCGGAGAAACAGAACCGCCGGGCAGCAACCCGGGCCTGTGGGACATTCACGGAAGCCCGGAAGAAGGCCCGAATTCAGACGCGGTCGGACCGTTTGATCCAGAGGTCACCGAAACGCTCCTCAGCAACGGCAGGCTCAACGCCGACGACACCCCGATGCCGGCGATGCGTGTCGACGTGCACCTCGCGGCGAACGAAGGCGGCTCCAGTCTGGGCGGCGTGGGTCAGATCTCGGGCGCGAGCAAGGCCCAGGTCTACTCGGACAACCCGTACTACAGCGCGTACATCCCGGCCACCGATCGTCCCGAAGCTCAGGCATCCGGTATCGACGGGCCAAGCCCCGGAGGCGACTTCCCCGGGTTCTTGAACAACCACCCCGAACCGTACAAGTTCTGGACATCGGTGCTCACCAGCGGGTCGCGCACCGCCGAATCGACGGGCTGCCTGCAGCGCACCGGCGGCCAGGACGAGGAGGAAGGCTCGACCTACTACCAGACCCCGAGCGGTTCGTTGAACGAAACGTTCTATACCGACGAGCGCGGCGAAGTGCTGGTGAAGTACACGCCGGGCGACGGGTTCTACCTGAACCACATCCCCGTGTTCGGTGGAGCGGAAGGCGAAAGTGAAGCAGGCAAGATCGTCAAGAACTCCGACGGTGGCTGCGACCTGAAGAACCTGTACAACGAAGTCATCGGCGAATCGTCGATCTCCGCCACGGCCGTATATCCATACCAGCCGGTTGATTACAGGCAGCAGGGCTCCGAAGGATCGCTGGTCAAGAAAGTCAGGTCGAAGTGGGAAAAGGAATTCTTTGAGTTCCCCAAGGGCAACGGCAAAGAAGAAGCGAACGTGCGGATCGTCGTCGCCAAGGCGCAGGACATCGACGGGCGTCCGATCGTCGATGAGACGGTGTGCTTCCACGCACAGCAGGAAGCCGGGCTTTACAAGTTCAGCAACCCCACCAACGGCGACACGCTGTCTGACCCCGAACAGCTGCTGGGCAAGGGCGGCGAAGTCTACCTCGGCGGCAGCTACGTGACCAACCCCTATCTGGAAGGCACCAACAGCCTCTGCGCAACCACAAACGACGAAGGCCTGGCGGCGATCGACCTGGTGGACAGCACGTTCGCATCGGTCGATCTCACCGCGCGGTACGAAAACGAGGAGATCGTCCGCGATCATCTCGTCGACTTCTCGACGAACCTCGGCGCGAAGGAAAAGAAAGAAGCAGAAGCAAAAGCAAAAGAAGAAAAAGAAAAAGCGGAAGCAAAAGCAAAGGAAGAAAAAGAAGCCGAAGCGAAACAGGCGAAAGAAGAAAAAGAAGCAGAAGCAAAGAAAGCCAAAGAAGAAAGAGAAGCCGAAACAAAAGCAGCGGAAGAAAAACAGAAGGCCAGGGAACTGGCGGCTGAAGAAGCACGCATCAAGCGGGAAGCCGCCGCTGAAGAAAAACAGCACAAAAGAGAAGCCGAAAAAGAAGCGGAAGAAAAAAAGACCACAGCAGAAATCGAAGCCGCCAACGCGAGGCGCGCAAAAGAAGCAGCGGAAGCAAATGCAGCGCGAGAAGCGGAATTGGCAAAACGCAAATCAGAAATTGAAGCGTCAGCCAAACCGCTGGTGACCCCGATCGCGGGGGCACTCGCCGGCACGAGCGACAAGCAGGGCAAGGCAAACGCGGCCTCCAAGAAAAAGAAGAATAAGAAGACCAAGAAGGTCAAGAAGCACGAGAAGAAGTAAGAGATCGCGCCAAGCGATTGCCGAGGGCCCGCCCAGTGCGGGCCCTCGGTGTTTGGCGCCTACCTCGACTGGCTATACTTTATGAAGTAATGAGCCGCATCACCGTGTATACGACCGAGCCGTGCTCCTATTGCGCTCGCGTGAAGGGCCTTTTGAGGTCCCGCGGGCTGGAGTTCGCCGAAGTCAACCTCTCCAAGGATCCCGAGGGCCGCGTGGAGCTGGCGGCGAAAACAGGAATGATGACCTTCCCCCAGGTGCTCGTCGACGGCCGGTTGGTGGGAGGCTTCAACGAGACGCAGGCCGCCGCCGAGAACGGCCGGCTGGACGAGTTACTGGCGGCCTGAGGAGCCCCCGGCCGGTCCCTCGCGGGCGTGGTTGGCAGCGCTCGCAGACATAGGTGCCGCGCCCGCCGACCACCATCTTCACGATCGTGGTGCCGCAGCGCGGGCAAGGCAGGCCCTCGCGGCGGTGCACGAGAAAGCGATCCTGGAAGGAGCCGTGGACGCCGTCGACGTGGCGGAAGTCGTCGATCGTCGCCCCGCGCGCGTCGATCCCTTCACCCAGCGCCTCGATCACGCCCTCGCGCAGGCGCGCATACTGGGCGGGCGCGAGCCGCCCCGCGGGGCGCAGCGGATGGATGCCGGCGCGAAACAGCGCCTCGTCGGCATAGATGTTGCCGACGCCGGCGATGCGGCGCTGGTCGAGTAGAAATGCCTTCACCGGCGCGGTGCGCCCGCGCGCGAGCGCACGCAGATGCTCAACGGTGAAGCGCTCGTCCAACGGCTCCAACCCCAGCCGCGCGGCGAAGAAACGCTCCATCGCCTCCTCCCCCAGCAGCAGCTCGCCGGTGCCGAAGCGGCGGGGATCGACGATCACCAGGCGCCGGCGCCGGGGGCCGCGCGGCCGGGTGGACGAGGTTGGCAGACGAGCTCCCTGCTCCGGTGCTCTGCGCGGTGCGCCTGACCCGGCCGTTCTGCTCGGCGCGCCCAGCTCGAGGCGCACGCGCACATGCGCCGGCTCGGGTGAGGGCTCGCACAGAACCGCACCTGTCATACGCAGATGTTGAGCAAGGAAGACCTCATCCGCAAGGCGCCAGAGGAGATACTTGCCGCGCCGGTCGAGGCGCTCCACACGTCGCCCCACGAGCGCGTCGGCCAGCTCCTCGGGCGCGAGCGGGCGCGACCAGCGCGGGTCGAGGATCTCGACCCGCAGCAGGCGCCGACCCTCGACCAGAGGGGCAAGCTGGCGGCGGATGGTCTCGACCTCGGGGAGCTCGGGCAAGACCCCCAGCTTATGGGTGGCGGACGGATCTGGCGGGTCTCATTGGTGGCGGACGGATGTAGCGGGTTGCGCCGGGGGCGTGTGCCTCAACGCTGCGCGCGCGGGTGGGCGCTGAAGTAGACGCCCTTCAGACGCTCGGAGGAGAGGTGGGTGTAGATCTGGGTGGTGGCAAGATCGGCGTGACCGAGCATGTCCTGCACCGAGCGCAAATCGCAACCACCGGCGAGCAGATGCGTGGCGAAAGTGTGGCGCAGCGTGTGCGGGCTCATGCGCTCGGAGAGCCCGGCGGAGCGGGCGTGGGCCTGCACGATCTTGTAGAGACCCTGGCGTGTGAGCGGCCGGCCGCGGTGGTTGAGAAAGAGCGCGTGAGCGCCCTGCCCACCGGAGCGTGAGGAGCGGGGTTGGCCGGCCTCGGGCCCCGTGCCGCCCCCCCGCGGCGAGCTGGCCGCGGCTCCGGCCCCGGCCAAAACGGGGCGCCCGCGCTCGCACCACGCGCGCAGCGCACCCACGGCGGCGCTCCCGACGGGCACGATCCGCTCCTTGGAGCCCTTGCCGCGCGCGCGCAGCATCCCCTCCTCGAGATCCACATCGCCGAGCTCCAGCGCGATCGTCTCCGAGGCGCGCAGCCCGCACGCATACATCACCTCCAGCAGCGCGCGGTCACGCAGCGGGAGCGGCTCCATCCCCGCGGGCTGGCGCAGCAACAGCGACACCTCCTCGCGCGTGAGCACCAGCGGCAGCTTCTGCAGGCGGGGCGGTCCGCGCAGCTCGGCGGTTGGGTCGTGCTCGAGCAGACCCTCGCGGCGCAGATGCCGGTAGAAGGAGCGCAAACAGGCGGCCTTGCGCTGCAGCGTGGCGGGCGCGACCGCGGGCCGTTCCCCGGTGCCATCGGCGAGCTCGGAGAGAAACGCGGCGAGGTCGCGATGACCAACCTCGAGCGGGCTCACACCACGACGGCGCAGAAACTCGCCGAACTGCAGCAGATCGATGCGGTAGGCCTCCAGCGTGTTGCGCGAGAGGCCGCGCTCCAGCTCCAGATAGGCGAGGAAGTCGAGCGCGAGGCGAGCGAGATCATCACCAGCGGGTGGTGTGGCGGGGGTGGGGGTTGGGGTCGCATCCACGCAGGTACTCGACACACCAGGCGTGTGGACGCGGGACATCGTGTCCCGCGGCGACGCGGGATGGGTCGACGGAAGCGTGGGCACTGATGCCCTGCTTCGCCCCCCGTGCCGCTGTTCCTGCGCGCCGAGCGGTCAAGCAAACTTTTGCGGGCCCAACCATGCTCCGATTGACACGAGCGAAAACCGACTACCGGCCGGCGTCATCCAGCACAGCGGCAGCGGCCGCAGGCAAGGCCAGCGCGATCTCCAACGCTGCCTCCAGCGCCGCCGCGCTCACCCGCTCTCCCGGCTCGTGGTTGCGCTCGGTGCCGTTGGCGAGGTTGACGACGGTCAGACCGGCGGCGATCAGCGCGTTGGCGTCGGAGGCGCCGCCGCTCGCGATCCGCACCGGCTGATACCCGCAGGTCCGCAGCGCTTGCTCGGCGGCTCGCACCGCCGGTGCGGAGGGCGGCGTGCGGTAGCCGGTGAAGGTGCGCTCCACGGTGACGTCCACGTCGCATTCGCACTCGGGGAGGTTGGCGGCCTCGTGCACGCAGTCCAGCAGCTCCGCGAGGATCTCCTCGGCGCGCTCCTCGCGCTGGGCGCGCACCTCGGCGAGGATCGTGCAGCGCTCGGGGACGCCGTTGATCGCCGAGCCGCCCTTGATCGTGCCGACGTTGGCGGTCGTGTGCGCGTCGATCCGGCCGAGGCGCATGTCGGCAACCGCACGTGCGGCGGCGAGGATCGCGCTGCGGCCCTCCTCGGGCCGCACGCCGGCGTGGGCGGCGGCGCCACGGAAGGTCGCCTGCAAGAGGTGGTGGGTGGGCGCGGAGAGCACCAGCTCGCCGATCGGAGAGGCGTGGTCGAAGACGTAGCCGAAGCTGCTGCGCAGGCGTGTGCGGTCGAACGCGCGGGCGCCCGCGAGCATGCGCTCCTCACCGACGGTGAACAGCAGCTCGATGTCGATCGGCGCACCCTCCCGGCAGACGCGTCGGGCCAGCGCGAGCAGCACGGCGACGGCGGCCTTGTTGTCGGCGCCGAGGATCCCCTCGTTGGCGTTCTCCCAGAAGCCGTCGTGCAGAACGGGCTCGACGGGGGCCTGCAGCGGCACGGTGTCCATGTGCGCACACAGCAGCATGCACTGTCGCCCGCCGGCGGCGCCAGATGAAGCATCGAGCCGCGCAAGCAGGTTGCCACAATCCGAGCCGGCCGCCGCGGCGGCGTCGTCCTCGTGCACCTCGATCCCGAGCGCACGCAGCTCCTGTGCGATCCGCCGGGCGCAGGCACGCTCGTGCCCGGAGGGACTCTCGATGCGGCAGAGCTCGGCGAAGATGTCGTGGAGGTAACGACGCTCGAGCTCGTCGGCGTGGGTAGGTGCGCTCACCTGTTCTCGGCGAGCATCTGCGATCGGTCGGGCTCGGTCTGCCCACCGTCGCCGTGACCGCCGCCCCCGCCCGCGTGCACAAGCGCGGCGGCGACGAACTCCCGGAACAGCGGCGCGGGGCGCTCGGGGCGGGACTTGAACTCGGGGTGGAACTGTGAGGCGACAAAGAAGGGGTGCTCGGGCAGCTCGATCGTCTCGACCAAACGCTCGTCGGGCGAGGTGCCGCAGATGCCGAGGCCGGCGTTCTGCAACTGGCGGCGCAGCAGGTTGTTGACCTCGTAGCGGTGGCGGTGGCGCTCGTACACGACGGCCTCCCCGTACGCCTCCCGCGCGCGGGAGCCCTCGTGCAGCTTGATGGGGTCGGCGCCGAGGCGCATCGTGCCGCCGAGGTCGGCGACTTCCTTCTGCTCGGGCAGCA
>CAYNGQ010000383.1:0-1622 GCA_964396735.1 uncultured Solirubrobacteraceae bacterium
CGATGGCAGGCCCTGCGTTTGACCCCGACTGCTGTCTGGCGCTGCCGAGCGCCTCGATCGCGGTGATGGGCCCGCAGGCGGCGATCAATGCCGTCTACTACAACCAGCTGCAGGCGATTGCCGACGAGGGGGAGCGCGCCGCCGAGACCGAGCGCCTGCGCGCCGAGTACGCCGCCGACATCGACATCCTGCACCTCGCCTCTGAGCTGGTCGTCGACGCGGTGATCGAGCCCGACGACCTGCGCCCCGAGCTGATCCGCCGCTTCGCCTTGGTGGCCGAGCGCTGCCGCGAGTGGCCGGCGCGGCACAACCCGATCACCCCGGTCTAGGATGCACCGATGGACGCCGCCGACCTAGCCTTCGCCGGGATCGCCCGCCAGCACGAGCTGATCGCCTCCGGGGAGGTCTCCTCGCGCGAGCTCGTCCAGCTGTATCTCGATCGGATCGAGCGTTATGACAAGCAGCTGAACGCCTACAAGACGGTGTTCGCCGAACGCGCGCTGCTCGAAGCCGACCAGGCCGATGCCCGGCGCGGGGCCGGCGGGGAGCGGCCGTTGCTCGGGGTGCCGATTGCGATCAAGGACGACACCGACGTGGTCGGTGAAGTCACCTCCTTCGGGACGCGCGCCGCCGAGCGGGTCGCGATCGCCGATCAGGAGGTCGTGCGCCGTCTGCGCGAGGCCGGCGCGATCGTGCTCGGCAAGACCAACGTGCCCGAGCTGACGTTGTGGCCGTTCACCGAGACCCCCACATTCGGCATCACGCGCAACCCCTGGAACCTCGAGCACACCCCGGGCGGCTCCTCCGGCGGCTCGGGCGCGGCGGTCGCCGCCGGCCTGGTAGGCGCCGCGCTCGGCTCCGACGGCCTCGGCTCGATTCGCATCCCCGCCAGCTTCTGCGGCCTGTTCGGGATCAAGCCCCAGCGTCACCGCATCTCGCTCGCCCCCCACACCGAGCAGCTCTACGGGTGGCACGGCCTCGCCGTGTACGGGCCGATCGCGCGCAACGTCCGCGACGCCGCGCTGTTCCTCGATCTCACCGCGCAGACGCCGCCCGTGCAGGGCACCTTCACCGAGGCCGCCGCGCGGGGTGGGGGGGCGGGTGGGCGGGCACCTGATCCCCTGCGGATCGCCTTCTCAACCAAGCCGATCCTGCCGCAGCCGATCGACGCGCGCGTGCTGCGCGCGCACGGGCAGGCCGTCGAGCTGCTGCGCTCGCTCGGCCACGAGCTCGTCGAGCGCGACCCCGACTACCCCCCGTGGCTGGGGCCCCATCTGATCGCGCGCTACCTGCGCGGCGCCTACGAGTCGGCGACCGATATCGGCCACGTCGAGCGGATGGAGCGCCGCAGCCGCCACATCGTGCGCGCCGGCGAGCTGATCGGCGAAGCGGGCATTTCGCGCGCGCTCGCCTCCGAAGCGACGCTGAACGCGCGCGTGGGGCGGGTGCTCAGCGACTGCGACGCGCTGTTGCTCCCCTGCACCGCTCGTCCCGCCCTGCGGATCGGCGAGTTCGAGGGGCGCGGGATGGTGGCCACGATATTTGGTGGCACACGCGTGATCCCGTTCCTCGGCACCTGGAACGCCACGGGTCAGCCGGCGGTCTCGATTCCCACCGGCTTC
>CAYNGQ010000384.1:0-4531 GCA_964396735.1 uncultured Solirubrobacteraceae bacterium
CGCTCCGCCAGCGCCGCGCCCGCGTGCGCCACCAACCAGTCGTGGCCGTGCACCAGCTCGTACCCGCGCTCTCCCGACCCCCGCTCCTCCGCGAGCGTCTCCCCCGCCCGCACCATGTCCTGGTTCATCCGCTCCACCCACCCCACGAAGCGCTCCAAATCCCGCGGCCAGTTGGGCTCGCGCACGCGGTACACGCCCACCCCCGCGCACTCCTCCACCTCCAGGGAGTCGCCCGCCCCACGGGTCAGCACATCCACCGCCACGCCCTGGCGCACCAACTCCTCCGCGAGCTTGCGCACGTGCCGCGCCAGCCCGCCCTCGATCACGGGCGGGTACTCCCAGGAGAGAATCAGCACTCGCTCTGCCAAGTCCCCCACCCTATCCCAAGGCCCCGGGTGGGTGGGATGGCCGGTGGAGGACTTGGCCGTATCTATCTTTTTTCGGCCCCCACCAATCCGGCTGGCGGGCGAGCGGCGAAGCAAGCTTTATAGCCCTACCAATCTTGCCGGTCCGCAGCGGCTATGGGGATCGGGGATTGGGGGATAGAAGGTAGGGCGGCCGGCGCCGGGGAAGGAAGGAATGACCCCGGCGCCGGCCAGCCAGCGCATGACATGCCCTTGGAGGAAGTCAGCGCCGGCGCTTGTTGGAGGCAGCCCGCGACCACGTCCACGGAGCGGACGGGCCTCCAATCCTCTCGAGTCCCCCTCGAACCCTTGAAGTTTTCTGTCTGTAGACTATCTGTCCGAGTGTCGCGACGCTCCCTCCGCGGAGATCGTAGAGCGTTTCGCCCATCACGACACCGGGATCGGCGTCTGGGCTGTCTCTCCACCCAGCTCCCAGCGGCCGACCGTACGGCGCAGCTGGAAGTAGGCGATCACGCCGGGGACGCTCGGCAGCCAGAAGGCCAGCAGGCGGTACACCAGCACCGCGATCAGCGCCAAGCCGCCACCCACCCCGAAGGCCACCAGCGCCCCGATCATCCCGCCATCCACGCCGCCGATGCCGCCGGGCAGCGGCAGCAGGTTGGCGAGCATCCCCACGAAATAGGCCTGCACCAGCACCGCCACCGGCGGCGCTTCCCCGAAGGCGCGGAAGCACGCGTACAGCACCGCCACGTTGAATGCCCACCACGTGATCACTCCCAACAGCGCCCATTCCGGGTGGCGCAGCTTCTGCAGGGCGAAGCGCGCCCCATCCGACGCCGCTGCCGTGGCCGTCGCAAACCGCCCCAGCAGGTGCACCACCCGTCGGCCGATTCGCGACTCACGCCGGCGCTCCATCTCGCTCAGACGCTGCTCCAAGTCGGGTGGCACGAAGGCCAGCACGACGATCGCCACCAGTCCCACCGCCCCCACGATCGCCGGGACGATCGTGATCGCAAACGGGTGCGGGCCGGGGAACACGCCCGTATACAGGCCCACACCACACACGACCAGCGCCGCCATATACACCCCATACAGCAGCACGAGGAAGGCGATCATCCGCTGCGCGACCTCGCGGCTCTCCATGCCCGAGCGCCGCAGCGACCACGCGGTCACCGCCACCCCGCCCGCGCCACCCGCGGCGAACAGGCGCGTCGCCGCCAGTCCCGCCATCGTGATCTGGTAGCTGTGGCGCCAGTGGATCGGCGAGCCCTTCGGCACATGCACGCCCTGGAAGATCGCGATGTAGCTGGCCATCGACACGACCTCCACGATCACCGCCACCGCGATCCACCACGCGTCCCCTTCGTTGAGGCGGTCCCAGGTGTGCTTCACGCCGCCCAACTGCGGCAGCACGAAGTACAGGAACGCCAGCGCCGCCAGCACGAAGGTCCCGAACAGCAGCATCCGCCGGCCGGTGAGGCGTACGCGCAGCACCTCTTCGTGGCTCGGCTGCCGGTCGGTGCGCCGGCGCTCGGTGATCCGTCCGGGACGCACGTTCGCGAGCCTGCCGCCTGGGCGAACGCCCGCAAGCCTCCCCTCGGGGGCAGTCGGGGCTCTGCTCACCCGGCCACTGTCGGCGCCCGCGGCGCCCACAGGCTCAGCTTGCAACATAGCCATCCCACTTTCCTTCGACGTCCCACCGCCCCGCCCCTGCGTGCTCGCCTCCCCGGCACACACTCCCACGCGGGCTTCCCTACCAGTCATATCCCGTCTCCGTGCGCCCGTGCCTCCAATCCCGCCACCGCGCGGGCGCAGCGGCTCACGGCCGGGGCCGCCCGTGGCGCCAGGCGGCGCACCGCCACCGTCAGCGCCGCCCCACCGAGCAGGTCGGCGACATAGTGCTCCCCGAGATACACCAGCGCAAACCCCAACGTGGAGGCGTACGTCCACCCGATTGCGCCAGCCACCGGACCACTCTCGCTGAGCAGCAGCGCGGCCATCACGGATGTAGCGAAATGCAGCGAGGGCATCGCAGCAAGGGGGTTGCCTCCAAGCACACTGTAGAGGGGACCCCAGCCGTCACGCCAAAACGACTCCCCGTACTCGACCATCATCCGCCGCACCTCGATCATCCTGTGCGGCGCCGGATGCCCACTGGCGGCCAGGCCATCGTGCCCCTGGCCATCCTGTCCGCCTGCTTGGCCCTCCCCTCTCCCGGCGGTGCCGGCATGTCCGCCGGCGGCCGGGCCCAGGCCATTCTCAGGCGCGGACGCCGCATACCAGGGCGGTGCCGTCGGCAGCACCCAGTAGATCATCGCGCCGATGTCGAACACCGCGTATGTCAGCGTCGCCGCCCGGTCGAAGCGCTTGGGGTGGCGCAGCATGATGTACACCAGCGTCCCGTGCGGCACCGCAAACCACGACCAGTGCGCCCACACCAGCACCTTGTCGAGCGTCCGCCACTGCGGGCCGGCCGGGCCGACGCGCGCGAGTCGGCGTTGCAGACGCGCGGTCGGGAGCTCCCCGAGACCGAGCGCCCGGTCGATCGCGATCGGATAGTCGACGTGCACCCGCCGCGCCTGCTCGCCCGGCCTGTCGTGGGGCGACTTGTAGGCGGCCACGTACGCCCACATCTGCAGGCCGCAGGCCGCCACATCGCGTGTGCGCGAGCGGCGCGTCGCGACACAGAGACCGACCGGGGCGCAGAAGGCGAGCGTCTGGATCGCCAGCGGCGGCGCCTTCACCCTTCTGCGTAGCACCGGCGCCAGCACCCCCGCCGCCACCACACCCCAGGCGGTTGCTCTGATCGCCGTCCTCGGCCGCACAGGGGCGGGAGTATATGAGGGCCGTCAGTCCGCTCAGCCGTTGCTGAGGGCCGCCCGCGCCACGTCGGGCTTCGCCGGCCGAAACGGGACCGATTTAGGGGGACACTCGCTCCGCTCGCATCCCCGAATCGGCCAGCGCCCGCAGGCGTGTGTCTCCCGGCTTCGGTCGCGCCGCCGCCACCAGCGCGCCGACGATCGGGCTCGTCGCATCGGCCTCCGGGTGCCACTGCACGCCGAGCACGAAGCGCCGCGAAGCCTCGCGCGGCGCGCGATCGTGATCGAGCTCGATCGCCTCGGGCAAACCGTCCAGTGTGGAGGTGGCGCTCACCACCAGGCCCTCCCCCAGACGATCCACCCCCTGATGGTGGTGAGACTTGGTCGCGTGGTGGGTGTCCCCCACCACCCCCGCCACCAGCGAGCCGTCCCGCAGCAGCACGTCGTGGTCGGCGTCGTCGAAGCTGCCCGCCACGCGGCAATGCTCGTGGTGGCCGAAACGCTCGGGGAGATGCTGGAACAAGGTTCCCCCGTACGCCACGTTGATCAGCTGCATCCCCCGGCAGATACCCAGCACCGGCAGCTCGCGCGCGATCGCCGCCCGCACCAGCGCGATCTCGAAGGCGTCGCGCTCGGGCACCGTGCTCATCGTCTCCTCGTGGCGCGGCTCGCCGTAGGAGGCGGGGTCGATGTCGGCGCCTCCCGCCAGCACCAGCCCGTCGAGCAGGTCCAGCACCTCGCTCGGATCCTCCACCAGCACGGGATCGGGCGGGATCATCACCGCCAGCCCGCCGGCGCTCTGCACCGCCTCGACGTAGTTGCGGGGCAGCAGCGCGGCCTCCTGGTCCCACACGCTCCAGCGAGCGCGCTCCAGGGCAGTGCATATTCCGATCACGGGGCGTGCCATCAGCACCATAGGATGCCAGGCCACACCGCAAGCCGCAAAGAATGGGCGGTCCACCGGCGCCCATGGCCAGGCCGGCGCGCCTCCGACCAACCAACCCCAGCACCACCAACATCCACGACCCGTCTTCAATCCGACACACACCACCCGCCAAAACCGGCGCCCACCACCGTCCAGAGGAGCTGCGATGAGCGATAGCGAGAGCCCCACCGAGAGCAGCACCGCTTTCGAGACAGTCAATCTGTCGATCGACTCCGACGGGGTAGCCACAATCGAGCTCAACCGGCCCGAGGCGCTGAATGCGTGGAACCAGCAATTCGGTCGCGACCTGCTCGCCGCGCTGCGGCAGGCCGGCGAGGACGATGCGGCGCGCGCCGTGGTGCTCACAGGCGCCGGGCGCGCCTTCTCCTCCGGCGCCGACCTGAAGGACTTCGGCGTCGAGC
>CAYNGQ010000385.1:0-7442 GCA_964396735.1 uncultured Solirubrobacteraceae bacterium
GGGATGAGCCGCTCGACGACCCATCGCTACGTGATCACGCTGACGCGGCTGGGCTATCTGGAACAGGGGGTCAAACGCAAGTACCACCTGACGCTGCGCGTCACCGACCTCGGCATCTCGGCGATGAACGGCATGAGCCTCTATGAGCATGCCCACCCCTACCTCGAGGAGCTGCGCGGGCGAACCGGCTTCACGGTCTCCGTCGCGGTGGTGGATGGCCCCGAGCTGCTGCTGGTCGACTGGCTGCGCGGCGGGCGCCGTGGTCAGCGGCTGATCGACCTCGGCCTCGCGCCCGGCTCGCGCCTGCCGCTGTACGCAACGGCAGGCGGCAAGCTGCTACTCGCCAACCTCCCCGACCAGGATCAGCGCGAGCGGATCGCGGAGTTGCAGCTGGTCAAACACGCGCCCAACACGATCAAGAGCAAGACCGCGTTGCGCCAGGAGCTCGGGCGCGTCCGCGACGAGAACCTCGCTGTCGCCGAGGAAGAGCTCGCCGCTGGGATGTACGAGATCGCCGCCCCGGTGCGCTCCAGCGGAAACGACGTGGTTGCTGCCGCCTCGATGACGGCACACAGCTCGATGATTGCGATCGAGGAATTCGTCGATGCGCTCGGGCCACACCTGATCTCCACTGCCGATCGCGTCTCGGCCCGCCTGGGTTACCGCCGGGACGACGAGCGGTTGGGGGGTTAGCGGGGGTTAGTAAGGGTGGTCCAGGGAAGCTAGAGGGTGTCGCAGGCGGCCGCAGGCCGCCGAACCGGACCCCTCCTCCCTCTCTTCTCTCTTTGTGTCGGTCAATCGTTGCGGCTGGTCTCGAGTAGTCCGCGCCCGATCGCGTAGCTGACCAGTTCGGCGCGGGTGGAGAGACCAAGCTTGCTGGTGATGTGCGCGCGGTGGCTCTCGACTGTGCGCGGGGAGAGACTGAGCTGGCGCGCGATTTCGACGCTGGTGAAGCCGAGTGCGATCAGCCGTAGAACCTCGATCTCGCGATGGCTCAGGCGGTCCGTGGACTGGGCGGTGCGCAGCACGTCCAGGCGCGCCTCGATCGACGGGCTGACGTAAACCTTCCCGAGCGCGGCCGCGCGGATCGCCGGCGGCAGCTCGCTGTCGGCGTGATGCTTGGCGACCAGCCCGCTCACGCCTGCGGCGAGGGCCTGCGCGGCGAATACCGGGCTCTCCTCCAGCGTGAGCAACACGATCTGCGTCTCGGGCGCGCGCGTGCGCAGGCGCCCAATCGTCTGGATGCTGGATCCGCCCGGCAGGTCGAGGTCGAGCACCAGCACGTGCGGGCGGGCGGTGCGCGCCTGCTCGATGATCGTCGTGAGGTCGCCGACCTCGGCGATCACCTCCACGTCCTGCTCACCTTCGAGCAGCAGCCGCAACGCACGGCGCACGGCGACGTGGTCGTCGGCGATCAGCACGGAGATTGGGACCGGGGCCGGGCCAACAAGCCGTCGGCCGGGAAGTGGAAGCGGGACGATGTGGGGGCGAGCGGCCATACGGTTAATCAAGTTAGGCTCCAGAGGAACCGCCGGCCACCGTATAAAGACACCGAGCCACTGCGGAAAAGCACCTACAGAGAGGCGACCTGACATGTTCGAGAACGTGATCGTGGGAGTCGATGGACGGCCGACTGGCCGCGACGCGATCGAGCTGGCGCGCCATCTCGTGAGCCCGGAGGGGAAGCTGACGCTCGCAAACGTGCACAGCAGCGAGCTGAGCCCCTTGCACGCGGTCACCCCGGGGCTCATGGGCGAGCGCGAGGCCTCGCACGAGCTGCTGCAGCGCGAGCGCGCGGAGGCCGACCTCGACGCCGACGTCGAGCTGGTGAGCTTCCTCGCGCTCTCCCCCGGCCGCGGGTTGCACGACCTCGCCGAGGAACGGGGCGCCGACCTGCTGGTCGTGGGCTCCTGCAGCCGCGGGGTGCTCGGGAGGGCGATGCTGGGCGACGACACCCGCGCCGCGCTGAACGGGTCACCCTGCGCGGTGGCCATCGCCGCCCGCGGCTACGCCGAGCACCCGTTGCCGCTGGCGAGCATCGGCGTCGGCTACGACGGCTCGCCCGAGAGCGAGGCGGCGCTGGCGGCAGCGCGCGGCGTGGCGGCGCAGCAGCGCGCCAAGCTGATCGCACTGGAGGTCGTGTCGATTCCGACCTACTCGTTCACCGGCCTCACGCCCCCGGCGCTGGGCGACACGATCGAGGCACTGGTGAAGGACGCAAAGGAGCGACTGCGTACGCTCGAGGATGTGGAGGGCCACGCGGTGTACGGGCTGCCGGGCGAGGCGCTGGCGGAGTTCAGCGGCGACGTCAACCTGCTCGTGGTCGGCTCGCGCAACTACGGCCCGCTGCGCCGCCTGGTGGTGGGCAGCACCTCCGACTACCTCGAGCGCCACGCGCGCTGCTCGCTGCTGGCGCTGCCCCGCGTGGCCGGCGCACAGAAAGCGAATCGCTGACTTCGCCAAGGGATGTTGACTTGATGGCAAGGCGCCGCGGCACTGGCCCGCCCGCGCGGTGGAGAGGTCGCTCTAACTCGCCACCGACGCAGTAGAGTGAGCCGCAATGGAAGACCAGACGCCCGCAGACCCGATCGAGTCCCTGGAGGAGCGCCGCCGCGAAGAGCGCCGCGCGGTGGAGGAGGCCGGCGGCGGAGAGTCGGAGGGCTTCGAGCAGGCAGAGCGGGAACTGATCGAACACACCTCCCACGGCGACGAGCACAACCCGGCGCGGATCATGCGTGACGCCGCCGACGAAGGGCCGCTGAGCGAGGTGTCAGGCGAAGCCGACGAGGAGCACCCGGCGGACTGAGGCCGCAGGGCCCCGTTGGCTCGCCGAACGAGGCGGTTGTCGCGCGCAGGAAGCGTCAGCCGACCGCGGCTGGCAACTCGAAGCGCACCCCCGTCAGCTCTTCAGAGACCTCCCACAGCCGCGTGGCAACGGCCTCGTCGCGCGCGGCGCGATTGGGCGAGACCGGATGTGGATGGCCGCGAAACTCGCCGAGCCCGTCCGGCCCGATGTAGAGCCCGCCCTCGAGCCCGGGTACGGTGGCGGCATACAGCGGTGGCAAGGCCCCCTGGTCGGCGCTCTGCGCGAGCAGCGCGTTGGTCACCACCATCACCAGCCGATCGGCGGTGGGCACCGCGGCCGACTGCAGGTTGGTCGCCGCATAGCCAGGGTGGGCCGCCAGGCTCTTGACGCTCGAGCCGGCGGCGCGCAACCGCCGGTCGAGCTCCAGCGCAAACATCAGGTCGGCGAGCTTGGACTGCCCATACGCCAGCCAGCGGGAATAGCGGCGCTCGGACTGCAGGTCGTCGAAGTTGATGCGCCCCATCTTGTGGGCATTGCTGCTGAGCGTCACGACGCGCGCATCGGGCCGCCCCTCCAGCGCGCCGAGCAGCCGCCCGGTGAGCGCGAAGTGGCCGAGCAGGTTGGTGCCGAGCTGCAGCTCAAACCCATCGGCGGTGACCCCCCGCGGCGGGGCCATCACCCCGGCGTTGTTGAGCAGCAGCTCGAAGCCATCGTGGGTGGAGCGGACCTGCTCCGCAAACGCCTCCACAGAGGCGAGGCTGCCGAGATCGAGCGAGGCCAGCTCGACCCGCGCGTCGGGCGCCACGCGCGAGATCGCCGCGAGCGCCGCCGCGCCCTTCTCGGCGTTGCGGCAGGCCAGCACGACGCTCGCCCCATGGCGCGCCAGCTCACGCGCACATACCAGCCCAAGCCCGCTGTTGGCCCCGGTGACGATCGCGGTACGCCCGCTCTGATCGGGGATCTGCTCGGTGGTCCACTTGGCGCTCATCGGGCCTCCCTTCGGCTGCTGTCGATCCGACTCGCCAACGGATCCCGGCATGCACCGCGACGATATCGGATTACCGATCAGCGGTGCGGATGTCCGCGTACCGTGCGCCAGCTCTCGCGGGTGATGCGCAGGATCACGGCGGTCATGCCGAGACCGATGATGGGATCGAGGATCGGGGCGCCGGCGGCTATTGCGATGGCGCTGGCGATGACGGCGAGTGAGACGTATGCGTCGGCGCGGGCGTGATCGCCGTCCGCGATCAGCGCGGGGCTTTGCAGCCGGTGCCCGGCGCGGCTGCGTACCAGCGCCGCGAGCCAGTTGCCGGCGAACCCGATCGCTCCGGCGAGCGCGAGGGCGAGCAGGTGGCCGGGCGCGGATGGGTACAGGAGCCGCAGGATCGACTCGTATGCGACGACGCACGCGGAGATGAAGATGGCCGCCACGACCGCGAGGCCGGCTAGGCGCTCGGCGCGGGGGGAGCGCAGCGCGAACGCGATGCCGAGGGGGATCGCCGTCAGGGCGTCCCCGCCATTGTGGATCAGGTCGGCGAGCAGCGCCAGGCTGCCGCTGAGCGCAAACACGACCGCCTGCACCGCGGCCGTGACGGCGAGGATGCCAAGCGCGAGCGCGACGGCCCGGACGCCCTCGCGGGAGCGCTTGATGCTCTCGTCCACGAGGCCGTGGGAGTGACCGTGACCGTGCTCGTGGCGATGGTCGTGCGGGTGCTCATGGCGGCGATGAGAGTGATGTTCGTGCGGACCGATGTGTGGGTGGGCGTGGCGCAGGGCGCCGTGACGGTGCAGATCGCCCTCGACTAGCTCATACCTGGCGGAGGGCACGGTCAGGTCTCCGTCGAGCAGGCGCGCGTCGTTGGCTTCGATCGGTAGCGCTTCAACGCGATCACGGCCCAAATCGCCTCGACTACCCCGAAGGGCCAGGTGCCGGCGAGCAAGCCGTAGACACTCGACAAGGCACAACCGCAGGCGAAGGCGAGGATGAAGCCTCGGCCGCGTCGTTCCAGCGCGTACATCAGGACCATGAACGTGACAGCGCAGGCACCAAAGAGCGTAAGCACACCCAGGAGTGTGCCAGCGTGATTGTCCTGCTCTGGCCTTGAGCGCGCGGCGGGCGGGGAGCGATCACGACGCGACCGCCTCCTGAGCCCGCACGACCGCCTGTCTGACAGCGGCGAGGAGGATCACAGACACGCCGGTGTTCGGGAAGGTTCGCGGCGGCATGTGGTATGCGATCAACGCCTCTGGAGGCACGGTCAAGGAGCCCTGGCGTTGCCCGGCGTCTGTGGGCTCAGGCGCCGGGCAACGCCCGCCGTCGGTACTGGTCGGCGTATCTCGCTCACGCTTGCGTGCCGCAAGAGCAACAGTCCGCCCACGCCTCTCTGCTGGTGAAGACCCCGGACACTTAGGCTCTGCCGATGGTGCAGCCCGCCAGCGACGAGCAGGTGACCGTGCAGCGACGGACGGCGATCGCGTCGATCGCCGCGGCCAGTTTGTTGGTGATCCTCAAGCTCGGAGCGGGCCTGATAGCCGGCAGCCTGGCGTTGATCTCGGCCGGGATCGAGTCAAGCGGTGACGTCCTCGCCGCGATCCTGACGTTCTTCGCTGTGCGGTTGGGCCGCCAACCCGCGGACCCCGAGCACCCCTATGGGCACGGTCGCGCCGAGAACCTTGGGGCGCTCGGCGAGGCTGGCATCCTCCTGGCAGGCGGCCTGATCGTGGCAGTCGAGGCGATCAGACACCTGATCAGTCCCAGCGGTGCACCTGACACCCATTGGTATGTGTTCGCGGTCATCGCGATCGCGCTGGCGGTGGACCTCACACGCACTGTCACCTCCTTGCGCACCGCACGGCGCTACGGGAGCCCCGCCCTGCGCGCAAACGGGTTTCACTTCGCCGGGGACATGGCTGGCTCGGTAGCTGTCCTGATCGGGTTGCTGCTCGTGCGTGCCGGGTTCGCTCAAGGCGACGCGAGTGCCGCGCTCGTCATCGCCACGATCATCCTCGCCACCGCGGCACGGCTGATCGCGGAGAACGCAAACGTGCTGATGGACCGCACGCCGGCCGAGGCCAGAGAGGCAGCCGAGCGCGCGCTCGCGCGCCTGGAACCCGACATCGAACTGGTGCGGCTGCGACTGCGCGAGTCCGCCGGACGCTACTTCGCGGATGTCATCGTCGCCGTCGCGCCCGGCGCGGCGGTGGTCGAGGGCCACCAGGCCGCGAACCTGATCGAGGCGGCGATCGAGACCGCGCTGCCCGGCAGCGATGTCGTCGTCCACGTCGAGCCTCGCCGCAGCGGCCTGGACCTCCGCGACCGGGTACTCGCGATCGCGCTAGCCGAGCCACTGGTCAAGGAAGCACACGACATCACGATCTACGAGAACGGCAGGTCAGCCAGCGTCTCCTTGCATCTGAAGTTTCCCACCGATCTCGCCCTGCAAGAAGCGCTCGCGGTCACTGAGCGCATCGAGCAAGCGATCCGCGCACGCCCGGGCGTCAGCGAGGTACAGACACACCTGGAGCCCCTGGAGCGCCCACTGAGCGCCCATCCCGCCACCACGAGCACCGACCTCGACGCGATACGGGAGATCAAGCACATAGTCCTCCAGCGGACGGGCAAGAAGCCGCGCGGGACAACGCTGCTTCGCACCGAGGCCGGCCGCGTCATCTTCCTCACGCTCGGCGTCAGCGCCGAGACCTCCCTGATCGATGCTCACCAGCTAGGCAGCGAACTCGAGGAGGAACTGCGCCGACGGGTTCCCGACATCGCTGACGTCATCGTCCACACCGCAACCTAAACCCACGACCCCTGCGGCCGGGCGACCACGTCCTTGACGTCGAGGCGCGGGGCACTGCGTCGCGCCGTAACAAGGACGGCGACCGTGCTTGCCCGGATTGGCCGCCCCAGGCGCTCGTGGAGAGCGTGAGTCTCGTTCGCGAGGGCGTCACGCTGGTCGGGTGAGAGTCGTGCCCAGAATGACATCGTGCCGAGCAGGGCGTTGAGCTCACCGGCGGTGTGCTCGATCAGGGTTGGCACGGTTGCGAGCTGCAGATCCTCAAAGAGATCGGCTGCGTAGTCACGTCCTATGTCGTAGCTCCCCAGCCAGCCCCAGACGTCCGCGACGTTCCGACGGCGCTCCTGCACACCCGCGATCGCGCAATCGAGGTCGCGGTAGGTGGGCCAGGTAGCGGCGAGCTTCCCCGCGTGCCTGTGCAGAGCCGCCAGCAGAGCGTCCTGATCATCGACACTGCGCTGCTCCCGAAGGCCGAAGTACTGGATCAGGGCGAGCGTCCCGTTGGGCGCGAGCGCGTCGGCGATCTTCCGCCAGCTTAGATCAGGGTCCACCCAGTGGATTGCGGACGCCGAGAACACCGCCTCGTAGCTCTCGCTGGGCAGCCGCATGTCCTCGAGCCGTGCGTGGACGAACTCCACATCGCCCGCATCTTTCAGGTTATCCTCGGCGACACGGATCAGCTGGTCTCCCGGCTCTAGCGCGGTGACGCGCAGCCCTCGCGTGAGGAGGCTGCGCGTCAGCTGACCGGTCCCGCATCCGATCTCGAGCACCCGGTCGCCATCCCTGATATCTGCCACCTCGCACGCTTGGTCGACGAGCGCATCGGGGTAGGTCGGGCG
>CAYNGQ010000386.1:0-5713 GCA_964396735.1 uncultured Solirubrobacteraceae bacterium
CTACGACTTCGACATGCAGAAGAACCGGCCCTGGGGCGACGCTGTGGTCACCGGCACCGGCACGATCGATGGGCGCACCGTCTGCGTCTTTAGCCAGGACTTCACCGTCTTCGGCGGCTCGCTGGGCGAGGTGATGGGCGAGAAGATGTGCAAGATCATGGATCTGGCGGCGAAGATCGGCTGCCCGATGATCGGCATCAACGACTCGGGCGGGGCGCGGATTCAAGAGGGCGTGGTCTCGCTGGGCTCCTACGGCGAGGTCTTCCTGCGCAACGTGCGCAGCTCGGGCGTGATCCCGCAGATCAGCCTGATCATGGGTCCCTGCGCCGGTGGCGCGGTCTACTCGCCGGCGATCACCGACTTCATCTTCATGGTCAAGGAGACCTCGCACATGTTCATCACCGGGCCCGACGTCATCAAGACCGTGACCGGCGAGGAGGTCGGTTTCGAGGAGCTGGGCGGGGCGATGTCCCACAACACCAAGTCCGGAGTCGCCCACTTCGCCGCCGTGGACGAGGACGCCTGCCTGGAGGACTGCCGCTACCTGCTGAGCTTCCTGCCTTCCAACAACCTGGGGACCCCCCCGCGCGTGCAGCCCACCGACGACCCGCTGCGGATGGACGAGGAGCTCGACCACGTCGTCCCCGACAATCCCAACAAGCCCTACGACATGCGCGACGTGGTGCGCCTGATCGTCGATGACGGCGAGTTCCTCGAGGTGCACGAACACTACGCCAAGAACATCATCTGCGGCTTCGCGCGCATGGACGGCTTCACGGTGGGGATCGTCGGCAACCAGCCGAGTCAGCTGGCGGGCGTGCTCGACATCGACGCCTCCGCCAAGGCCGCCCGCTTCGTGCGCACCTGCGACGCCTTCAACGTCCCGCTGCTCACCTTCTGCGACGTCCCCGGCTTCCTGCCGGGAACCGCGCAGGAGTGGGGCGGGATCATCCGCCACGGCGCCAAGCTGCTGTACGCGTTCGCCGAGGCGACCGTGCCGAAGCTCACGATCATCACGCGCAAGGCCTACGGCGGCGCCTACGACGTGATGTCCTCAAAGCATCTCGGAGCCGACTTCAACCTCGCCTGGCCGACCGCCGAGGTCGCGGTGATGGGGCCGGAGGGCGCCGTCAACATCATCTACCGCCGCGACATCGCCGGCTCCCCCACGCCGGAGGAGCGCCGCAAGACGCTGATGGACGACTACAAGGCGCGCTTCGCCAATCCCTACACCGCCGCCGAGCGCGGCTACATCGACGACGTGATCGTCCCCCACGAGACCCGCCCGCGGCTGATCACCGCGCTGCGCACGCTGGAGACCAAGCGCGAACCGGGACCCAAGCGCAAGCACGGAAACATCCCGCTGTAGCCGGCCCGCGGGCGCCTGATCATTCGCCTGCGGGCAGCACGCCAAGCGCGGAAACATTCGGATGCGGCGACGCGCCCCGCCGAACTATCATGGGGGACGATGGTCAACCGTCGCCCGCAGCTGGAGCTGATCGCACCGGCCGCTTCGCCGCAGGAGGCCGCCGCGGTGGTCGCGGCGCTGGAGCGCTTCATGAGAGACACCGCACCGAGGTTGGCGCCGGTGGCCGAGCGCCGCGACCTGTGGACCCGTATGGCGATGCTCGAATGCGTTGGTCGCGAGGACGAGTGGCCATCCGACTGGGGAGACCCACACCCCTGGGAATGAACGGGAACCCCGCCCGCCCGGCGTGCCCGCGAGCAACTATTTCACAGCCGCAGCCTCCCGCTCTGGATAAATACCCAAAAGCCGCTAGCCTTTAGGGCCAAATCCCGTCCGCCTGCCGATAACCACAGCACGCACCCCCGAGAAGGCCCTCAGGAGGTCCCGTCGATGGAGCCAACCGCCGTACCCACCGCCCCCCGCGGCACGCTGGAGGATCCCGAGATCCTGCAGAACGTGCCGGGCCACGTGATCCCGATCCTGCAGCGGGAGTTCGACGACTTCAAGACCGAGGCCACCAAATTCCTCGAGGGGCAGACGCCGGAGGACGAGTTCATCAAGTTCCGCCTCAAGCAGGGGGTGTACGGCCAGCGCCAGGCCGACGTGCAGATGATCCGCGTGAAGCTCCCGTTCGGGGGCATCACCCCCGAGCAGCTGGAGAAGTTCGCCGACGTGATCGAGAAGTACGTGCCGCTCAACAAGGGCCACGTCACCACGCGCCAGAACATCCAGATGCACCACATCCCACTGCCCGACGCCGAGCGGGCGATCCGCGAGCTGGGCGAGGCCGGGCTCTCCAGCCGCGAGGGCTGCGGCAACACGGTGCGCAACGTCACCGGCGACCCGTGGGCGGGCGTGGCGAGCGACGAGCTGTTCGACATGACCCCCTACGCGGGTGCGTACGTGCGCTACTTCGTGCGCCACCCCACCACGCAGGCGATGCCGCGCAAGATCAAGACCGCCTTCGACGCCAGCGAGCCAGGCCGGGCGATCAGCGAAATCCACGACATCGCCTTCCGCGCCCGCGTGCGCGAGTCCGACGATCCCGCCCACCCCGGCGAGGTGCGCGGCGCGCAGATACTGGTCGGCGGCGGCACCTCGATCATGCCCCGCAAAGCGCCGGTGCTGTACGAGTGGGTGGGGCTCGACGACGGCGAGTACCTGAAGATCGCCGAGGCGGTCTTCCGCATCTTCGACCGCCAGGAGTGGCTACGCGCCAACCGCGCACGGGCGCGGATCAAGGTGTTCGTGGACAAGTACGGGATCGATGAGCTGCGCCGCCAGGTGGAGGAGGAGCTGCAAGGCGAGTGGGTGGCCGAACGTGACTTCTCCGTCGAGCACCGCCTGTTCCTCGACGACGAGCGCGAGAGCGCCCCGGCGCCGCCCGCCACCTACGGCAGTCCCAACGGGGACCTCTCGGAGTTCGAGCGCTGGCGGGCGGCCAACGTGCGCGAGCAGAAGCAGGAGGGCTTCGTCACGGTCGAGGCCAAGATCACCCGCGGCGACCTCACGCCCGAACAGCTGCGCGGGCTGGCGGCGATCGTGCGCGACTACTCCGGCGGGTATGCGCGCACCACGGTGCAGCAGAACCTCGTGCTGCGGTGGGTGCGCCACGAGAGCGCCTACGACGTGTGGCGGGCGCTGAGCGCACTGGGCCTCGGCGACACGGGCTCGCGGGAAATCGACGACGTCGTGTCGTGCCCCGGCACCGACTCCTGCAAGCTCGGGATCACCAGCTCGATGGGACTCAACCAGGCGGTGCAGGAGCGGGTCGAAGCGATGAACATCTCCGACCCGTTGACGCGCGCCATCCACATCAAGATCAGCGGCTGCCCCAACGGCTGCGGACAGCATCACGTGGGCTCGATCGGTTTCACGGGCGCATCGATCAAAGTCGGCGAGCACACGATCCCCGCATACATCCCGCACGTCGGCGGGGCCTTCGAAGGCAAGGAGATCGCGTTCGGCCTGCGCCTGAAGGCGCGCCTGCCCTCCAAGCGGGTGCCGGATGCGGTGGAGCGGTGGTTGCGCCACTACGAGTCCACGCGCGCGGAGGGCGAGGAGTGGGGCGCCTTCGTGCAGCGCGTGGGCACGCCGGAGCTGGAAGGGCTCGTCAAGGACCTCTCTCTGCCGGTGGAGTTCGGCCTGGAGACGATGGGCCAGTTCATCGACTGGAACCGCAATGTTCCCTTCGAAGTGATTCGGGGAGAGGGCGAGTGCGCGGTCTGAGGGAGACCCTGAGCGAGGCGGCCCGCCATGGCAGCGGGGCGGTCCTGCTGTGCTCCTTCCAGAAGGAGGAGTCGGTGCTGGTCGACGAGCTGCAGCAGATCGATGGCGGCGACCAGGTGAGGATCGTGACGATCGACACCGGCGTGCTGTTCGAGGAGACGCTGAAGACCTGGCGGGCGTTCGAGGAGCGCTTCGGGATCGCCGTCGAGGTGTTCGATGCCAGCGGGCGGGCGGGCAACCAATCAAACCGCTGGACCGGCCCGGAGCACTGCTGCTCACAGGCGAAGGTCGCCGCCCTGGAGCGCGCGCTCGACGGCGCCGAGGGCTGGATCACCGGCATCCGCCGCGAACAGGGACCCACGCGCGCGCAGGCGGAGCTGAGCGAACACGACGACGGCAGGGGCCTGTGGAAGTACAACCCGCTGGCGCACTGGACCGAGAAGGACCTGTGGCGCCGGATACACGAGCGCAACCTCCCATACAACCCGCTGCACGACCATGGGTACGCCTCGATCGGCTGCGAGCCGTGCACCCAGCCGGGCAGCGGTCGTGAGGGCAGGTGGGCGGGCACTGAGAAGACCGAGTGTGGCCTGCATGTGGTGGAGGCAGTTCGATGAAAGACGAGGAAGCATGTACGGCGGGTCGAGCGGAGTGATCGTGAGCGTCGCGGAGCGTCCCCAGCTCAGTCATCTGCGCGCGCTTGAGAGCGAGGCGATCCACGTGATGCGCGAGGTCGCCGCCGAACTGGAGAAACCGGTGCTGCTGTTCAGCGGCGGCAAGGACTCGATCGTGTTGCTGCGCCTCGCCGAGAAGGCGTTCCGCCCGGCGCCCTTCCCGTTCCCGCTGATGCACGTGGACACCAGCCACAACTTCCCCGAGGTGATCGAGTTCCGCGACCGCCGCGTGGCGGAACTGGGGGAGCAGCTGATCGTGGCGAGCGTGCAGGAGTCGATCGACTCGGGCCGCGCGGTGGAGGAGACGGGGCCACGGGCCTCGCGCAACCGCCTGCAGACCGTGACGCTGCTGGACGCGATCGCCCAGCACGGCTTCGACGCGGCCTTCGGCGGCGCGCGGCGCGACGAGGAGCGGGCGCGGGCGAAGGAGCGCATCATGTCCTTCCGCGACGACTTCGGCCAGTGGGACCCGAAGAACCAGCGCCCGGAGCTGTGGAACCTCTACAACGGCCGGATCCGCAAGGGCGAGAACGTGCGCGTCTTCCCGCTGTCCAACTGGACGGAGCTCGACGTGTGGGAGTACATCTCCCAGGAGCAACTGGAGGTGCCCTTGATCTACTTCGCGCACGAGCGCGAGGTGTTCAGCCGCGACGGGATGCTGTACGCGTGGCGCGAGGGCACCGAGTTGATCGACGGCGAGGAGATCTCCACCGAGACCGTGCGCTATCGCACCGTCGGCGACATGAGCTGCACCGGCGGTGTGCGCTCGCACGCCGCGACGCTGGAGGAAGTGGTGATGGAGATCGCCGCCACACGGATCACCGAGCGAGGTGAGACGCGCGCCGACGACCGCGTGTCGGAGGCCGCGATGGAGGACCGCAAGAAGGCCGGGTACTTCTAGTGGGAGGCAAGGATTTGATGAGCGGGTGGGTGGGATCTGATCATGGGGGCGAGGATGGGTTGCGCACCGATGTGACGGGGGCGCGGCAATGACCCTCGATCTGCTGCGCTTCACCACCGCCGGCTCGGTGGACGACGGCAAGAGCACGCTGATCGGGCGCCTGCTGTACGACTCCAAGCAGGTGTTCGAGGACCAGCTGGAGCACGTCGCGCAGGCGAGCGCGCGGCGCGGCGGGTCGGGCGCGCTCGACCTGGCGCTGCTCACCGACGGGCTGCGGGCCGAGCGCGAGCAGGGGATCACGATCGACGTGGCCTACCGATACTTCGCCACCGCGAAGCGGCGCTTCATCATCGCCGACTGCCCCGGCCATCAGCAGTACACGCGCAACATGGTCACGGGCGCGTCGACCGCCGACCTCGCGGTGATCCTGCTCGACGCGCG
>CAYNGQ010000387.1:0-1788 GCA_964396735.1 uncultured Solirubrobacteraceae bacterium
GAGCGTGGGGTGTTGTGTGTCCCGCCGATCAGGGCGTGGGATGTGCGTCGGGGTGTGGAGGCGTTTCGGTTTTTGAGGGAGGGCCGCAACGTCGGGAAGGTAGTGCTGAGCATCCCCCGCGCGTTGGATGCTGAGGGGACCGTTCTGATCACGGGTGGCACGGGTGATCTCGGTGGGCTGGTCGCGCGTCATCTGGCTGAGACGCATGGTGCTCGTCACCTGATACTTGCCAGCCGTAGGGGGCCCGAAGCGCACGGCGCTGGTGAGCTTGTCAGTGAGCTTACGGGATTGGGTTGTGAGGCGAGTGTGGTGGCGTGCGATGTAGCGGATCGCGATCAACTCTCCGGGCTGCTCGATTCGATTCCGAGGGAGCGTCCATTGACGGGTGTCATTCACGCGGCGGGTGTCCTGGATGACGGTGTGATCGAGTCCTTGAGCGCCGGGCAGGTGGAATGTGTGATGCGTCCGAAGGTGGACGCGGCGCTGCTTTTGGATGAGCTGACCGAGGGCATGGATTTGGCGGAGTTTGTGTTGTTCTCGTCGGTCGCGGGTGTGCTTGGTGGTGCGGGGCAGGGGAACTACGCGGCCGCGAACGCGTTCTTGGACGCCCTGGCTGAGCGTCGTCGCGCGCAGGGCCTCGCTGGAACATCGCTGGCGTGGGGGTTGTGGGCGCAGGAGGGCGGGATGAGCGCGGGCCTCGACTTGGCTGGGACGCAGCGACTGCGGCGGATGGGGATGGCGGCGCTCTCCAGTGAGCAAGGCTTGGTGCTGCTCGATGAAGGGCGCGCGCGGATCGAGGGACTACTGGTGGCGGCGCGCTTGGATGCTGGTGCGTTGGGAGCGCAGGCGCGTGCTGGGGTGCTGCCCGCTTTGCTGGGCGGCTTGGTGCGTTCTCCCGCGCGGCGTGTGGGTGTGGATGGGTCGTTGGCGCGGCGGCTGGCTGGTCTACCCGAGGGCGAGTGGGATGAGGTTGTGCTGGAGTTGGTCCGTGCGCAGGTCGCGGGGGTGCTGGGACACGCCTCCTCAAGCTCAGTCGATCCAGGGTTGGCGTTCAAGGATCTCGGGTTTGATTCGTTGGCGGGGGTCGAGTTGCGCAACCGGTTGGGGCACGCGACTGGGCTGCGGCTCCCGGTGACAGCGATTTTTGATCATCCGACGCCCGTGGCCCTGGCGGTGTTTCTGCGTTCACAGGTTGAGGGCGTGGGTGTGGGTGCGCGTGTGCCCGTGCGGAGGCGTTTGGGGGTGGGGGAGCCGGTTGCGATTGTGGGGATGAGTTGTCGTTACCCGGGTGGGGTGCGTTCCCCGGGTGAGTTGTGGGAGCTGGTCGCTGCCGGGCGGGATGCGATTTCGGGGTTCCCGGGCGATCGTGGATGGGATCTGGAGGGCTTGTATGACCCTGACCCCGACCATCGCGGGACTGTGTATGCGCAGAGCGGTGGGTTCGTCGACGACGTCGCGGGTTTCGACGCGGGGTTTTTTGGTATCAGTCCGCGTGAGGCGTTGGCGATGGACCCGCAGCAGCGGTTGTTGTTGGAGGCGGCGTGGGAGACCTTCGAGGACGCCGGGATCGACCCCGCCTCGCTGCGTGGCAGCGAGACCGGGGTGTTCGCGGGCGCAAGCTCCTCGGACTATGTCTCGCTCGCGGGCGGGTCCCTTGAGGGTTTCCGTTTGACGGGTACGACGACGAGTGTGGTGTCGGGTCGCCTGGCGTATGTGTTTGGGTTGGAGGGCCCCGCGGTGACAGTCGATACGGCGTGCTCCTCCTCGCTTGTGGCGTTGCACCTGGCC
>CAYNGQ010000388.1:0-1814 GCA_964396735.1 uncultured Solirubrobacteraceae bacterium
GCAGAATCTGTAAACTACTACGACAATCCAGGCCAGCTCGACCACGAAGGAGACAGACTCCATGTCCGCTGTACCGGCGTCGTTGAACGAAAGCAGTGAGGTGCTTACCCCTGCGAAGTGGCGCGACCCCAAGCGCTATGCGTGGTTGCTGGGCCTGATCGTGCCGACCCTGCCGTTCCTCGCGTATGGCCTGGTACAGGCGACGGGGCTGGGCATCTTCTGGTTCTACGGCCCGTTTTTGGTGTTCGCGATCTTCCCCGTGCTCGACCTGGCGATTGGGATGGACGCGACCAACCCACCCGACAGCGTGATCAAGTGGCTGGAACAGGATCGCTACTACCGCTGGTGCACGTACCTGTTCATCCCGATCCAGTACGCGGGCCTGGTGTTCGCGTGCTGGTTGTGGTCGAGCGGCAAACTCTCGACGCTCGATGACATCGGGCTGACGCTGACGGTGGGGGTGGTGAGCGGGATCGCGATCAACACCGCGCACGAGCTCGGCCACAAGCGCGCGAGCCTGGAGCGGTGGCTGAGCAAGGTGGCGCTCGCGCAGAGCGCCTACGGGCACTTCTTCATCGAGCACAATCGCGGTCACCACGTGCGCGTGGCCACCCCCGAGGACCCGGCGAGCGCGCGGCTGGGGGAGAGCTTCTACGCGTTCCTGCCCCGCACCGTGGCCGGCAGCCTGCGCTCGGCGTGGGAGCTCGAGCGCGCCCGCCTGGCGCGCGGGGGCCACTCGCCGTGGACGCCGCGCAACGATATTCTCGGCGCGTGGGCGATGACCGTCGTGCTGTTCGCCGCGCTCACGGCGATCTTCGGCTTGGTGGTGCTGCCCTACCTGATCGGGCAGGCGGTGCTCGGCTTCTGCTTGCTGGAGGTGGTCAACTACCTCGAGCACTACGGCCTGCGCCGGCAGCGACGCGAGGACGGCCGCTACGAGCGCACCCGGCCGGAGCACAGCTGGAACAGCAACAGCGTGGCCTCCAACGTGCTGCTCTACCACCTGCAGCGCCACTCCGACCACCACGCCAACCCGATCCGCCGCTACCAGGCGCTGCGGCACGTCGAGCAGGCGCCGCAGCTGCCGACTGGGTACGCGGGGATGATCGTGCTCGCCGCCTTTCCGCCGCTATGGCGGCGGGTGATGGACCGGCGGCTGCTGAGGCACTACGGGGGCGATGTCTCACTCGCCAACATCGCCCCGCGCAAGCGCCCGCGCATCCTTGCGCGGTACGGTGCGACGCCATGAGCCTGTGCAGCAGTTCGCCGCGGCGGCGGGGCACGACGCCCCGCCCGCTGGCGCCCGGTTGCGAGTATCCCCGCGCGGATGATCCCCAGATAACACCCTTTTCGGTCCCATGAGCCGCTGGCGCTGCCCGAGCTGCGGGTACACCTACGACGAGCAGCACGGCCACCCGCGCGAGGGCTTTCCGGCGGGCACGCCGTGGAGTGAGGTGCCGGACGAGTGGGCCTGCCCGGATTGCGGCGTGCGCGACAAGGTGGACTTCGAGCTCCGGGACGCGGCGGAGGACGAGGAGGCGCAGCGGTGAGCGCCCGCACCCCCTACGCGGTCGCCGCCCGCGAGCTGCTGCGCGACACGCTCTTCGACGCGGCTCGCCACGAGCTCGAGCAGCGCGCTTGGAGCGATGTGACGATGGCGGACGTGGCGGCCGCGGCGGGCGTCAGCCGGCAGACGCTCTACAAGGAGTTTGGCTCGCGCGACGAGTTCGCGCAGGCGTTCGTGCTGCGCGAGGCCGACGGCTTCATCGGCGCCGTGGAGGGTGCGCTGGACGCGCATCTGGAGGACCCGCGGG
>CAYNGQ010000389.1:0-5141 GCA_964396735.1 uncultured Solirubrobacteraceae bacterium
CTTCGAGGCCGGCAGCGGTCGCTACGCGCAGGGCGGTCTGATGGTGACCTTCCACGCGGTCGGCACCGCGATCCGCGAACGCGAAGCGGCCCCGCTGTATGCCCCGCAAACGACAATTGACCTGATGACGTCACAGAGGAGCGCAATGACATGAGCGATGGCGAGAGCAGCGAGAGCACCTACGACCCGGTCTCCCTGGAGGGCGTCCCGGAGGCGGGGCGCGCGCGCCTGCAGCAGAACCGCGCGGGCCTGTTCACGTCGGACCTCAGCGTCAACGAGTTCCTGCTGGTCAAGCAGGCCGGCTTCGACCCCGTCGGGCTCGTCGTCGGCAGCTCGATCTACCACATCGGCATCCAGGTGGCGGGCTGGAAGAAAAGCCAGGAGCTGACGGTGCTCTCCGAAGCGATGTACGGCGCGCGCCAGCTCGCGATGACGCGCATGGAGGAGGAGGCCGACCAGCTCGGCGCGGACGGCGTGGTGGGAGTGCGTCTCGACATCGGTCGCTACGAGTGGGGCCAGGACATGGCGGAGTTCATCGCGATCGGCACCGCCGTGAAGCACCGCGAGGGGGTCCTGCACCGCGCGCCCAATGGCCGGCCGTTCACGAGCGACCTCTCAGGCCAGGCGTTCTGGACGCTGATGCAGACCGGAAAGCGTCCGGTCGGAATGGTGATGGGCAGCTGCGTCTACCACGTCGCCCACCGCGGGATGCTCCAGTCGATGGCCCAGACGGGGCGCAACGTCGAGCTGCCCAACTTCACCCAGGCGCTGTACGACGCGCGCGAGCTGGCGCTGGAGCGGATGCAGGTCGAGGCGCAGGCGCTCTCCGCCGAGGGGATCGTCGGCGTGAAACTGAACGAGACCAGCCACGGTTGGGGCAGCCACACGATCGAGTTCTTCGCGCTCGGCACCGCGATCGTGCCACGCGAGGGCCACGACGAGGCGATCGAGCCGCCCACGCCGGTGCTCGACCTGAGCTAGGGGAATCGCCGGGCGTCGCGGCCACACACGTTTAAAAAACGGACCCAAACCCTTCACAAAATGAAGTGGTTCTAGGCCCGAAAAAAGAACATTGAAACGGAGCCCCCCATGAGCATCGTCATCACCGAAGACCGAGGCGCGGTTCGGCACGTGATCCTCAACCGCCCGGAGAAGCGCAACGCGATGAGCCAGGAGCTGCTGCGCGCGCTCGCCGCGGCGCTGCGCGAGGCCGCCGCCGAGGAGGCGGTCCACTGCGTGGTGCTGCGCGGCGAGGGCCCCGTCTTCTCCGCCGGCGTCGACCTCGTCGAGCTGGCCGCCTCCGCCGACACGCCCGGCAAACTGCGCCCCTTCCGCGAGACCTTCCTGGAGTGCGCCAACCTCTGCGAAGCGATGGCCAAGCCGGTGATCTGCCAGATCCACCGCACCTGCGTCGGCGGCGCCCTGGAGGTCGCGCTCGGCTGCGACCTGCGCGTCGCCTCCGACGACTCCAAGCTCGGCCTGCCCGAGGTGAAGTTCGGGATCATCCCCGACGTCGGCGGCTCCACCCGCCTGCCGGCGGTCGTCGGCCTCGGCCGCGCCAAGGAGCTGATCATGACCGCCCGCACGATCGACGCCGCCGAGGCCGAGCGGATCGGCCTGCTCAACCGCGTCGTCGCGCCCGAGCAGCTCGACGAAGCCGTCGAGGCTCTTACCGACGAGCTGCTCGCCAACTCGCACGTGGCGGTCGGCCGCGCCAAGCGCGTGATCGACGCCTCGGCCCGCCCGGCGCTCGCCGCGACGCTGGAGATGGAGGTGGCGGTGCAGGAGTACTGCGTGGCGGCGATGCGCGAGAGCGCGTCGCGGGCCGGCGCGGAGGCCCAGGAGGCAGTGGCCTAGCTCGAAGTCGGGCTCCACTCCACCGGCCCCGCCACCAGCGTGTGGCTGCCCAGCGGTCGGCCAAGGATCGCCTGCGCGCGCCGCGCACAGGCGATCAGCGCGGACAGGTCGATGCCGGTGGAGTAGCCCATCTCGTGCAACATCGAGACGAGGTCCTCGGTGGCGATGTTGCCGGTCGCGCCCGCGGGGACCGGGCAGCCCCCGAGCTCGCCGAAGCTCGACTCGAAGCTCGTGATCCCGGCCTGCAGCGCGGCGAGCGCATTGGCGAGGCCGACGCCGCGCGTATTGTGGAAGTGGGCGGTCAGCTCGACGCCGTCGTCGCTCGCGCCGCGGTGGCCCGCACCGCCATCGTCGTCACCCGCACCGCCGTCGTCACCCGCGACTCCCTCACTACCCGCGACGTCCACGCCGCCCGCCGCGGAGCCCCCACCGGCCCCGAGCCGCTCACGCGCGAGCGCGAAGAGCTCGCGCACCTGACGGGGGTTGGCCATCCCCGTGGTGTCGCCGAAGCCGATCTCCTGCGCGCCGGCGTCGCGCAAGCGGGCCGCGATCTCCAGCACCCGCGCGGGCGGGACGTGGCCCTCGTAGGGGCAGCCAAAAACAGTGGAGAGAACCGCCTCGCAGCGCAGGCCCTCCGCCCGGGCGCGCGCGAGCACGACCTCGAGGCCGGCGAGGGACTCGGCGATCGAGCGGTTGACGTTCTTGCGGTTGTGGGTCTCCGAGGCGGAGACGATCACGTTGATCTCGTGAAAGCGGGAGCGGTGGCGCAGCGCTCGCTCGAGGCCCCGCTCGTTGGGGATCAGCACGCTGACCGCGACCCCCTCGGGGACGCTCACGCGCTCCAGCACCTGCTCAGCGTCGGCGAGCTGCGGGATCACGTCTGCGCGCACGAAGCTCGTCACCTCCAACCGCCGCAGCCCGGTGCGCGCGAGCGCGTCGATCAGCTCGACCTTCAGCTCGGTGGGGATCGTCTCCGGCTCGTTCTGAAAGCCGTCGCGCGGGCCCACCTCTCTGATCGAGATGGCCTTCACCACATCGACAGGCCGCCGCTCACGCCGAGCGTCTGGCCGGTCACGTACGAGGCGTCGTCGCAGGCGAGGAACGCGATCGCGGCCGCGACCTCCTCGGGCTCGCCGATGCGGCGCAGCTGCGTGGAGTCGATCATGTTCTGCTTCAGCCGCTCGCCGATCTCCCCGTACACCTGCGGCGCCGCGTTCAGCAGGGGAGTCTCGATCGGCCCCGGCGCGACCGCATTGACGCGCACGCGGTAGCGCGCCGCCTCGCGCGCGATCGCCTTCGTGAAGCCGATCACCCCCGCCTTCGCGGCGCTGTAGACGGCCGAGCCCTGCGAGCCGACGCGCCCGGCCTCCGAGGAGACGTTGACGATCGCCCCCGCGCGGCGGGTCTGCATCCCCGGCAGCACCGCGTGCGTGACCGCCAGCACCCCGCGCAGGTTGACGCCCAGCACGAAGTCCCACAGGCCGGGGTCGGATTTGACGAAGAACGAGAAGAGATCGGTGCCGGCGTTGTTGACGAGCACGTCGATCGGCCCGAGTTGCTCCTCGGCGGCGGCCACCGCCGCGGCGATCGAGTCGAGGTCGGTGACGTCCATCGCGAGGCCCACCCCGTCGAGCTCGCCCGCGACCGCCTGCGCTCCCTCCTCGTTGAGATCCCCGACGGCCACGCGCGCGCCCTCGGCCGCCAGCCGCCGCGCGGTCGCGGCGCCGATGCCCGACGCGCCGCCGGTGATAAGTGCGATCTTGCCCTCCAGCCTCATGGTGATCAGCGGCAAAGGGTATCCCACCAATCCGCAAGCGCGCGGCCACCAAAGTGGATTGGCACGCCCGCCGAGCCGGAATGGTTCGGTCGGCGAGCGTCGCCCCGCTCATATACTCGGCGGCCGTGCCCAACCACTCCCTCACATGCCACCTCAGATAGACGTCGTCGTGCTCGCCGGCGGCACCGGCGGCGCGAAGCTCGCGCGCGGGATGCAGGACGTGGTCGGGCCCGAGCGGTTGGCGGTGGTGGCCAACCCGGGCGACGACATCGAGATCTACGGCGCGTACGTCTCCCCCGACCCCGACCTGATCTCCTTCTGGCTGGCCGACCTGATCGACGCGCGCGGGTGGGGCCTGGCGGGCGACACGTTCAACGTGATGGACGGCCTGCGCGCGCTCGGGGTCGAGGTGTGGTTCAACCTCGGCGACCGCGACCTCGCGTGGTGCGCCGAGCGCGCGCGGCTGCTCGTTGAGGGCATCTCCCCCACCGCGGCGCTTGAGCGGCTGAACAAGGCGATCGGCGTACGCGCGCGTGTGCTGCCCGCGAGCGACGATCCGGTGCGCACGTGGGTGCGCTCGACCGAGGGCTGGCGCTCCTTTCAGGAGTTCATGATCCGCCTGGGCGCGGCGGGCCTGGTCGAGGGCCTGGAGTTCCGCGGCGCCGAGGAGGCCGCGCCGAGCCCCGCGGCGCTGGCGGCGATCGCCGGGGCGCGCGCGATCGTCATCGGCCCCTCCAACCCGCTCGCCTCGATCGGCCCGATCCTCGCGATCCCCGGCATCCGCGAGGCGCTCGCCGCCACCGACGCGCCGATCGTCGCCATCAGCCCGATCGTCGGCGGCGCGGTGCTGAAGGGCCCCACGGCATCGTTCATGGCGTTCGCGGCGTTGGAGTTCAGCGCCACGGGAGTCGCCGGCTTCTACGGCGAACTGCTCGACGGGATCGTCGCCGACGAGCCGGTGGCGACGGGCCTCGCGACGCTTGAGATCGACACCCGCATGGACGACGCTGACGCGCGCGCGCGCGTCGCCGAGCAAACGCTCGCGTTTGCCGACTCGCTCGCGGGCTGAGCGCTGGGTTGTCGAACATGTTTTTTTGGGACCCCAACCCTTCGTTTTGTAAAGTGGTTGTGGGCGTTTTTGGATGACATCGCTCCCGTTCGCCCGCCCTGGCCGCCGACCACTATGGTTGCGGCGTGAGCGATCCACCGACGGCCCCCGTCTGCATCATCGGCGCCTCCGGCGCGCTCGGCTTCGGGCTGGCGTTGCGCCTCGGCCGCGCGGGCGTGCCGATCGCGATCGGCTCGCGCAGCGCCGAGCGCGCCGCTGAGACCGTCGAGCGCGCGCGGGCCGCGGTCCCCGAGGGCTCGTTCGCCGGCTACGAGAACACCGACGCGGTGTCCCGCGCGGAGAGCGTGATCCTCAGTGTGCCGTTCCGCAACCAGTCGGAGATGCTCACCAACCTGAAGGGGGCGCTGCGCCCCGGCCAGCTGCTGATCGACGCGACCG
>CAYNGQ010000390.1:0-3902 GCA_964396735.1 uncultured Solirubrobacteraceae bacterium
CGAGGCCCATTCGCACGATTAGTCAGGGCCCATCTCGCCCGGCTACGACCCGCTCCGACTGCACAAGGTCGAGAAATACGCGCGTGATCCGCGGGTCGAATTGACTGCCGGCGCACCGCTGCAGCTCGGCGCGGGCTTGGCGCTCGGTGATCGCGTGCCAGTAGCCGCGGTTGCTCGTCATCGCCTGGTAGGCGTCGCAGATCGCGATGATCCGCGCCGCGAGCGGGATCTGCTCGCCGGCCAGCCCGTCGGGGTAGCCGCGCCCGTCGTAGCGCTCGTGCGTGGCGCGCACGAGCGCAGCGATCGGTCGCAGCGAGGGCGCCGAGGCGATGATCCGCTCGCCGATGATCGTGTGGCGCTCGATGAACGCCCGCTCCTCGCGATCCAGCGCCTCCGGCTTCTCGAGGATCGCGTCGGGGATCGCCGCCTTGCCGATGTCGTGCAGCTCCGCCGCGGCCACCAGGTCCGCGAGGTCCGCGGCCGCCAGGCCGAGCCGCTCGCCGAGGCCCTGGGCGAGCGCGGCGACCTCGTGCACGTGGGTGTCGAGCTCTGGGTCGCGTTCCCGCAGCAGCCCGAGCAGCACGTCGCGCCACTCGCGGCTCGCGGGCGGTCGGAGGGAGAGCAGCTTCTGCGCGTAGAGGCGCTGATCGGCGATCCGCAGCGCCTCCTCGGCGCTGTGCGCCTCCAGTCCAAGCAGCGCCTCGCCGTAGCAGGCCCCGATCGTGAAGTGCTCGCCATGCTCCAGCAGCGCGCCGGCGAGGTCGGCGGCGAGCTCCGCCGGATCGCCGGTCACCCGCAGCAACACGCAGAACTCGTCGCCGCCGAGCCGGTAGGTGAGCCCGCCGGGGCCGGCCCGCTGCGCGAGCTTGCAGCCAAGGCGCTGCAGCAAGGCATCCCCGGCCGGATGCCCGAACGTGTCGTTGTAGTGCTTGAAGCCGTTGAGGTCGAACAGCAGGAAGAGCCTCGGGTTCGACGCCGTGGCCTCCGTCACCGCCAGCCGGAGATCCTCGAACAGCGCCCGGCGGTTGCCGAGGCCGGTGAGCGCGTCGCGGTTGGCCAGCTCGCTGCTGGAGGCGATCAGACGGACGTTCTCTGCCGAGGTGACCAGCAGCCGCAGCAGGACGGCCACGAGCGCCGCCACGGCCAGCCAGATCGACGCGCCCGCGCCCCCCTCCACCCCTTCCTCCGCCAGCACTCCGATCGCGATCGCCCCGGCCACCACCGGCGCGGCCATCACGGCCACCAGGGTGTAGCGCTCGCGCACCCGCCCGCTGTCTGGCTGCCACGCAGAACAGGCCAGGATCAGGGCTCCCAGCAGCCACAGCGTGTCCAGCGGGGTGCCCGCCGTGTAGCCTCCGTGCGCTTCCAGGTAGAGGAAGCAGCCATCAGCGACCGCCGTCACCGCAAACCCCAGCGCGATCAGCGCGAACGGACGGTCCACCTGCCAGCCGGCGACGGTCAGCATCCCGACGACCACCGCGACCAGCAGCACGTCCGCGAGCGGATAGGCGAGGTTGAACGCCGCCTCGACCGAGCCGCTGTGGGTCGCCGCGAGCACGGGGGCAAACAGCGCGCTGCAGCCGAGCGCGCCCACCGCGAGCATGCCGCCGAGCCCGTCGAGCCACAGGCTGGCCCGCGGGTGACTGAGGCGCCGGCGCCCGAGCAGCACGATCGCCACGTACGCGCCCAGATAGAAGCCGAGATACAGCCCGCGCTGAACGTTCGGCGCGAACGATTCGCTGATCGAGGACATCACTTCCCCAGCGGCGTCGCAAGCGAGGCTGAGCCCGAGCGCCAGCCAGGCGACCTTCGCCGTGGCGACCGTCAATCCGCGCGCGAGGCAGACCGCCGCGCAGCCCACCATCACCGCGTCGTACAGCCAATCGTCGAACAGCCGGTCGGACGCTCCCCAGCCGAGTACGAGCACGCTGTGCGCGAGATGCGCGAGCACCATGCAGGCGAGCAGGGCAATCGCGGCCCTTATCCAAGCCGGCGTGTCAGGGCGCGGCAGCACCTGCCTCAGATAGCTCACTCATGGAGTATCGGCGAGCGAGCGAATCCGATTGAGACGAAGTTTCAGGCCCCGGCTCAGGCCAAACGCTCTTCGAGCGCCTTCAGCTGCTCGCGCAGCTCCGCCGGGAGCCGCTCGAACTTGCCGAAGTGCTCGTGGAAGTGGGGCAGCTGCGCGCGCCACTCCGCGACGTCCACGCGCAGCAGCTCGGCGATGTCGGCGTCGGAGACGTCCACGCCGCGCGTGTCGATCCCCTCCACGCCCACCGGCGGCACCAGCCCGATCGGGGTCTGCTGCGCGGCGCCGTGGCCGGCGCAGCGCGCAAACACCCACGAGAGCACGCGCGAGTTCTCGCCGAAGCCCGGCCACAGGAAGCGGCCCGACTCGTCCTTGCGGAACCAGTTGACGTAGAAGATCTTCGGCAGCTTCGCCCCCGGGGTCCGGCCGATCTCCAGCCAGTGCGCGAAGTAGTCGGCCATGTTGTAGCCGCAGAACGGCAGCATCGCGAACGGGTCGAAGCGCAGTTCGCCGACGGTGCCGGCGGCCGCGGCCGTCTTCTCCGAGCTCATCGTGGCGCCGAGGAACACGCCGTGCTCCCAGCCGAGCGCCTCGGTCACCAGCGGCACCACCGTCGAGCGGCGCCCGCCGAACAGCATCGCGTCGATCGGCACGCCGGCGGGGTCTTCCCACTCGGGCGCGATCGCCGGGGTCTGATCGGCCTTGACGGTGAAGCGCGCGTTGGGGTGCGCCGCGGGCTTCTCGGAGGCGGGCGTCCAATCCTTGCCGTGCCAGTCGGTGAGGTGCGCCGGCGGATCGGGCGTCATCCCCTCCCACCACACGTCGCCATCGTCGGTGAGCGCGCAGTTGGTGAAGACCGTGTCGTGCGCCACCATCTTGATCGCGTTGGGGTTGGTGTGCTCCCCCGTGCCGGGCGCCACGCCGAAGAAGCCGGCCTCCGGGTTAATCGCGTACAGGCGGCCATCCTCGCCGAACTTCATCCAGGCGATGTCGTCGCCGATCGTCTGCACCGCCCAACCCTCGAGCGTCGGGATCAACATCGCGAGGTTGGTCTTGCCGCAGGCCGAGGGGAAGGCGGCGGCGATGTACTTGACCTCGCCCTCGGGCGAGGTGAGCTTGAGAATCAGCATGTGCTCGGCCATCCAGCCCTCGTCGCGCGCCATCACCGAAGCGATCCGCAGCGCGAAGCACTTCTTGCCAAGTAGCGCGTTGCCGCCATAGCCGGAACCGTACGACCAGATTTCGCGCGTCTCGGGGTAGTGCACGATGTACTTGTTCTCGGCGTTGCACGGCCACGGCACGTCCTCCTCGCCTTCGCCGAGCGGCATACCGACAGAGTGCAGGCAGGGCACGAAGCGCCCGTCGTCGCCGAGCACCTCGAGTGCGCGCCGGCCCATGCGCGTCATGACCCGCATGCTCACCGCCACGTAGGCGGAGTCGGTGAGCTGCACGCCGATGTGGCTCTTGTCCGAGCCCAGCGGGCCCATCGAGAAGGGCACAACGTACATCGTGCGGCCCCGCATCGAGCCCGCGAACAGCTCGGCGAGCGCTTCGCGCATCTCGTCCGGGTCGCACCAGTTGTTGGTGGGGCCGGCCTCCTCCTCGGTGGCGGAGCAGATGAAGGTGCGGTCCTCTACGCGCGCCACGTCGCCGGGGTCGGAGAAGGCGAGGTAGGAGCTCGGGCGCTTGGCGTCGGAGAGGCGGCGGAAGGTGCCGGCCGCCACCAGCTGGGCGCAGAGTGCGTTGTACTCCTCGGCGGAGCCGTCGCACCAGTGGATCGCCTGCGGTTCGGTGAGCGAGGCGACCTCCTCGACCCACTCCAGCAGGCGCTTGTTTTCAGTCGGGGCGTCTGGGATGTCTGTGGTTTCCATCA
>CAYNGQ010000391.1:0-5318 GCA_964396735.1 uncultured Solirubrobacteraceae bacterium
GAGGTTGGTGTTGAGCACCGCCGCGGAGGCATCGGCGCCGGCGTAGTAGGAGTCCCCGCCGTTGAAGCCGTTCCAACCCAACCACAGCAACCCGGCGCCACACGCCAGCATCAGCAGGTTGTTGGGTGCATCGACCTCTCGATCTCGCTGCAATCGCGGCCCGATCACCCAGGCGAACACGAACCCCGAGATCCCCGCGGAGAGGTGGATGACATAGCCTCCGGAGTAGTCCAACGCGCCGTGCGCCGCGAAGTAGCCGCCGCCCCACAGCAAGAAGGCGTTGACCGTGTACACGAACGTGATCCACAGCGCCACATACGGAATCCACGCCTTGAAGTTGACCCGCCCGAGCACCGAACCGAGCGCCAGGATCGGTGTGATCGCGGCGAACACGAACTGGAAGTAGACGAGCGAGGAGGTCGGGAAGTGGAATGGTGGACCGGTTGTGATCGACGGGATCAGCGCCTGACCCTCCTCGGCGGTATGGCTGAGCACACTGCCAGGTTCGCCGAGGAATGTCCCGAAGAACCCTTTCGTGCCGAAGATGCCCCCGCCACTATGGGCGATCGGATAGCCGAAGCCCATCTTGAATGCCCACAGGCACCACACGATGAGCGTCACGCAGAACGCGACGAACGTGAGCATCATGCTGTTGACCGACCAGCGCTTCTGCATCACGCCGCCGTACAGAACCGCCAGGCCGGGCAAGCTCATCAGCCCGACGAACGTGGCGGCGGTCATCTGCCAGGCGTTGTCACCTGCGTTCAGCCAACTTGGGTATGACAGCCAGGTCATGTGCCTCCATTCCCTGTCGTTGTGGATCGATTGACAGCGCCTCCCCGCCCCCGGGCGAAGTGCGCCAATTGCGATTTCTTATGAAATCCGTCTTGCAGGGCGCTGGCCAGGGACACCGTGGCCAACACTTTGGGGAGGTCTTTCGACATTTGTATAGACGTGCCAAGGGAACCCCGATGGCGCACGCCGACCGCCGACCGGCGGCAGAGCACCGCTGACGGCGGGCACCAGCGGTGCGGCTCAGCCGACACCCCAGGCCCCAGCAAGCAGTCGATGCTGCGGAATCCAGCCGGGGACGCTCGCCCGTCAGTGCCGCGGATCGAACGGG
This sequence comes from uncultured Solirubrobacteraceae bacterium, assembly GCA_964396735.1. Classification (GTDB taxonomy): domain Bacteria; phylum Actinomycetota; class Thermoleophilia; order Solirubrobacterales; family Solirubrobacteraceae; genus Palsa-744. The sequence continues at coordinate 1,124 of CAYNGQ010000391.1, forward strand.
AAGCCGGCCCGCACACAGGCGGCGCGCAGCTCCTCGCCGATGCTCTTGGCCGCGCTCGGCGAAGCGCAGACGGTGCGGGCCTGCGTCCCACAGGCGTGCTCGACGGCGCCGCCGAGCGTGGAGGCGAACGTCACTTCGATGCAGTCCTTGCGCGCGGGCGCACCGCTCGACAGGGCGAAGACGCCGAGGCCGACCGCGGCGAGCGCCACGCACGCGAGCAGCACGGCGACGATCGTGCGCTCACGCCTGCCCCACCGCAGCGGCTCGGAGAGCCGCCGGGACTGATCCATCATGATCATCGGATCGGGAAGGCTACTCGCCGGGTTTGAAGGCGAGCGCGGCGGAGTTGATGCAGTAGCGCTGGCCGGTGGGGCCGGGGCCGTCGTCGAAGACGTGCCCGAGGTGCCCCCCGCAGCGGCGGCAAAGCACCTCGGTGCGGCGCATGAAGAGGCTGTTGTCGGGCCGCAGCTCGACCGCCTCGGCGACCGCCGGCTCAGTGAACGAGGGCCAGCCGGTGCCGGAGTCGAACTTGGTGTCGGACCCAAACAGCTCGGCCCCACAGCCCGCACAGGTGTAGGAGCCGGTCTGCTTGTTGTGCAACAGCGTCCCCGTGAACGGCGCCTCGGTACCCGCCCGCCGCAACACGTCGTACTGCTCGGGCGTCAACTGCTCGCGCCACTCCTGCTCGGACTTCTGCTCTGAGTTGGCAGGCGGTGTCTCGCTCATATCCTCTTTCTAGCACCCACCAGCTGCATGCAGCGGGTAACCGGCTCCCGCAGAGCTCGCGCCAACTATCGCTGAGAGGCACCTCAGGCTCAGCCCACGTGCAGAACACTCGCCTTGACGCCGGGTGCACCGGCGAGGCGCCCGTCGAGCGTCAGCAGGGTCGCGCGCAGTCGCTCAGCCAGCGCGACGTAGAGCGCGTCGTAGAAACTGAGGTTCTCGCGCAACGCCCAGGCGCGCGCAAGCAGCCCGCGGTGCGAGGACCGGCGCAGGGGGAGGTCGCTCAGATCCTCGAGCGCTGCGCGCGCCGCGGCCGGCGCCAGCTCGCCGGTGAGCGTCTCGCGCCGCAGCACGTGCCCCACCTCGGCATCGACCAGGTGCGGCGCCCACAGGACCTGCCCCGGCACAAGCAGCTGAGCGCGCACCTGCTCGGCGTGCTCGCCTTCGGTCAGGTAGGCGACCAACGCCGAGGCATCGATGACGAGCATCAGCCCTCGCGCACTTCGCGCAAGGCCGAGACAATCGTATGCGACCGCACCCGCGAGGGCCCACGCGCACGGACGCGCGCGTCGATCTCCTCCATGCTCGGGCTCGACGCCGCCTGCACGAGATCGCGCTTGATGTAATCCGACAGCGACATCCCGGCGGCCGCCGCCCTCATCTTCAGCGTCCGGTGCACCTCATCTGGGACGTTGCGAACCTGGATCATGGAGGACATGGGATGCACACTATCACATGTGCACCACACGCCCAACCTCATCCGAGCCACTCCACCACCGGCGCCGTGCTATCCTGATCCTTACGTTCACGTCAGTTTCAACAAGACCTCGCTTCGGAGTGGCGGAAGGCCACGCCCACTACAAGTGGTGGGCGCTCTCGTGCACCAGCCTCGGGATGCTGCTGGCCGCGACCAACTCGGGGACGCTGATCATCGCGCTGCCCGACCTGGAGCGCTCGCTGCACGCCTCGCTGCTGGCGCTGGTGTGGGTGATCCTCGCCTACCTGATCGCCGCGACGGTGCTGGTGCTGATGGCGGGGAGGCTGTCGGACCTGTTTGGGCGCAAGCGCGCCTACGTCGGCGGCTTCATCGTGTTCGCGCTGGCCTCGCTGGGGGCCGGCTTCTCGCCCAACGCCGAAGTGCTGATCGTGTGGCGAGTGCTGCAGGGGATCGGCTCGGCCTTCCTGTTCGCCAACGCCGCCGCCCTGGTCACCGACGCCTTCCCCCACGACGAGCTGGGCCTGGCGATGGGCACCAACACGATGGTCGCCGCGATCGGCCTGGCGATCGGGCCGGTGCTTGGCGGCGTGCTGGTGGGCATCTCCTGGCATTGGGTCTTCTGGTTCAACGTGCCGCTCGGCCTCGCCGGCGCCGCGTGGGGTGCGCTGATCCTGCGCGAGCTCTCAAAACCGGATGAGATCCGCGGGTATGACGTGCTCGGCAACCTCACCTTCATCCTCGGTCTCACCGGCCTCGTGCTGGGCGTCTCGCGCGGTGGACTGAGCGGTTGGGACGACCCGATCGTGATCGGCGGGCTGCTCGCGGCGCTCGTGCTGCTGCCACTGTGGGTGTTGATCGAGAGCCGCTCACGCGCCCCGATGCTCGACCTGACGCTGTTCAAGAACCGCCTGTTCGCGGCCGCCACCGCCGCGGCCTTCATCAACGGACTGGCGCGCTTCGCGCTGATGTTCCTGTTCGTCTTCTACTTCCAGGGCGCCCAGGGCGACAGTCCGATCACCGCCGGGGTGAAGCTGATCCCGCTGGCGCTGGGGATGCTGGTGTCCTCCCCGCTCGCCGGCATCTACGCCGACCGCCACGGCTCGCGCGGCCTGGCGGCGCTGGGGATGCTGGTGAGCGCAATAGGGCTCGCCGCGATGACCACGCTGCAGGTGGACACCCCCTACTGGCAGAGCACGCTGTGGCTGCTGATCGTGGGCGTGGGCTCGGGGATGTTCAACAGCCCCAACACCGCCGCGATGATGGGCACCGTGCCCGCCAAGCGGCGCGGGATCGCCGCGGGCGCGCGCACGCTGCTGCAGAACACCGGCGCGGTGCTGTCGATCGCGTTCGTGATGGCGATCGTCACCTCCGCCGTCCCCCGCTCCACGCTGTTCGCGGTCTTCTCCGGTCTCGCCAAAGGCCTCTCCTCGCAGAAGCTGGCGCCGTTCATCGACAACATGCACACGGCGCTGTGGGTGCTCGCCGCCACCTCGCTGGTGGGTGCGGGCGTCTGTTTGATGCGTCCCCGCCATGTGGACGCCCACGCCGAGGAGCGACAGATCGCGGATCGGCCAGCCACGGTTGGAGCGCGCTCGTGAACGCCCCCCTGAGCAGCGGCGAGGTCAAACAGCACTCGGCGGTTCCCGGAGCAGGCTCGTGAGCGCCCCGCTGCGCATCGGCGACGTCGCCCGCCTGGTTGGCACGACGCCGCGCACGATCCGCTACTACGAGGAGATCGGGCTGCTCGCCGAGGCGCCCGCGCGGCCCTCCGGACAGCACCGCACCTACACCGAGGCCGAGGTCGAGCGCCTGCGCGAGGTGATGCGCCTGAAGAGCCTGCTCGGGGTGACGCTCGAGGAGCTCAAGACCCTGCTCTCCGCGGAGGAGGCACGCGCGGAGGTGCGCGCGCAGCTGCGCCGCGACGACGTCCACCCCGAGCGCCGTCACGAGCTGCTGCAGGAGGCGCTCGGCCACATCGACCGCCAGCTGGAACTGGTGGAGCACCGCTCTGCCGAGCTCGCCAAGCTCAAGGACGAGCTCACCCAGACGCGCGCGCGGGTGCGCCGCAAGCTGCGCGAGCTCGACCGCGCGCCGGCCGAGGCGCTCCCCGCCTGAGACTCAGCGTCAAGCGCCGTGGGAGCTCGCGCTCCGCCTGCTCATACCACGCCGATCGATTACCGCTACGCGGTTTCGAGCGCCGCGGCGGCCTCGCCGGGCGCCGCATCCGCCGCGAGCTCCTCGCTCTGCGGCTGCGTTTGCGCCTTTGGCACCAGCAGTCCGGCGAGGAACGCCACTACCAGGAAGCCGGTGGCCATCGCAAACGTCTCGGTGAAGCCCGTCACCGTTGGCAACCCGTGCGCCACGTTGGCGGCGATGAAGGTCGCGGAGAGCTGCCCGCCGAGCGCGCCGCCGAGCGTTCGCATCACCGTGTTCATGCCGCTCGCCACCCCGGTCTGGTGGATCGAGACCGCCTGCACGATCAGGTTGCCGAGGGCCGCGAACGCAAGTCCGATCCCGACGCCGAGCAGCGCGGCGGCAATCAGCAGCTCGTAGGGGTGGCTGTGCGCAACGGCGAGCAGCGCGAACGAGGCGGTGGTGAAGGCCGTGCCCGTCAACAGCGCCGCGCGCGAGCCGAAGCGGGCAGAGATCCGCCCGGCGAACATGCCGAGGATCGTCATCCCCACGGTCGAGGGCAGCAGATACAGGCCCGAGACGACCACCGAGGCGCCGAACCCGAAGCCGGTGCTGGTGGGC
>CAYNGQ010000392.1:0-3444 GCA_964396735.1 uncultured Solirubrobacteraceae bacterium
GCACCGATACGAACCTGATGCCCCCCACGATCGCGGCGGCGCGCGCGGGCGCCACCACCGGCGAGTGGGCGGCGACGCTGCGCGAGGTGTTCGGCAGCTACCGCGCCCCCACCGGCGTGGGCGAGGCGAGTGCCGCGCCGGAAGGTGACGGCAGCAAGGCGGCGCAGGAGATCGCGCGGCTGCGCGAGCAGGTGGCGACGCTCACCGAGCGGTTGGGCCGCCGTCCGAAGATCCTCGTCGGCAAGCCCGGCCTCGACGGCCACTCCAACGGCGCCGAGCAGCTCGCGGTGCGCGCGCGCGACGCCGGCATGGACGTGGTGTACGAAGGGATCCGCCTCACCCCCGCGCAGATCGCCGCCTCGGCGCTGCAAGAGGGCGTGCACGTGATCGGCCTCTCGATCCTCTCCGGCTCCCACCGCGAGCTGATCCCCGCGGTGCTCGACGCCCTGCGCGAGGCCGGCGTCAGCGCCCCGGTGGTCGTCGGCGGGATCATCCCCGAGCAGGACGTAGCTCCACTGAAGCAGGCCGGCGTCGCCGCCGTCTACACGCCGAAGGACTTCGATCTGACGCGCATCGTCGGCGACATCGTGGAGCTGGTCGGCGAGCGCAACGGCGTCGTCGCCGCGGTGTAGACGCTTGCCGGACGGCGCGCAACTCGGGGCACGGCTGCGCGAACGCGACCTGACCGCTGCCCCGGCGACGCTCAACCTGCTGGAGAGCACCACGGCCGCCGACCGCAAGCAGGCCGCGGCGCTGCTGCGCGAGGTCTCCCCGGCGGCCCTCGGGGGCGAGGCGCAGGGACACATAATCGGTGTCACGGGCCCCCCGGGCGCTGGGAAGTCGACGCTGCTCTCCGCCCTGCTCGGCACGTGGCGGGGCACCGCGCCCATCCCCTCCCCGACGGCTCCCAATGAGGACGGGCAAGGCCGCACAGTGGCAATGCTGGCGGTGGACCCCTCCTCGCGCCGCTCCGGCGGCGCGCTGCTGGGCGACCGCGCGCGGATCGAGTTCGACCCCGCCGACCACAGCGTCTTCATCCGCTCGACCGCCGCCGGCGAGCGGCTGGGCGGCCTCGCGTGGGGCACCCGCGCGGCGGCGCAGGCTTTGGCGGCCGCCTTCGACGTGGTCGTCGTCGAGACGGTGGGCGTGGGCCAGGCGGAGACCGAGGTCGCGGAGGTCGCAGACACCGTCGCGGTGGTCGTGCAGCCAGGCAGCGGCGACGTGCTGCAGTTCCTGAAGTCGGGGATCATGGAGATCCCCGACGTGCTGGTCGTCACCAAGGCCGACCTCGGACAGGTGGCGACCAGCGCCCGGCGCGACCTATCCGCCGCGCTGCGCTCGCTCGGCAGGCGCTCCACCGCGGTCACAGCGGTCTCCTCGCTCCCCCCACCCACGGGGATCGACGAGCTGCGCGGCCTCCTCGACGAGCGTTGGTCACTCCTCACCGCCGACGGGAGCAACAAGCTCGCGGCCCGGCGCCTGCGTGCGCGGCGCGCCGGCGCCCTCACCGACTTCGCCGTGGAGCACGGCGAGCGCGGCCTGCGCGCGCTCGGCGGCCGGCGCGCTGCAGAGCGGTGGCTGGCCGCGCAGGACCCCACACTGGACGAGGCGGCGCTCGCGGCGGCGCTGGCAGGCAAGATATCGGGCTGATGGCGCGCGAAGGCAAGATGTCTGCCTGATGGCACGCGATCTCGCAACGATGCTCGGAGCGTTCGTGGCCGCCAGCGCGCTGGCGGGGGCGCTCGGCGCGGTCAACCTCGGCACGGCGTTGGCGTTCGGGCAGATCGGGTTTGCGATCGCGCTCGTGTACGTGCTGCTCAAGCGACGCTGAGGGTATGCTCCCCGCGTGGGAACGGGCTGCTTCATTTCGCCGGGCAAGACGATCGAGGGCGCGATCGAGCGCGTGAAGCTCGCCGAGTCACTGGGCTACGAGTCGGTGTACGTGACGCACATCGCCGGCTGGGAGTCGTTGACGGTGCTGACCGCCTACGCGATGGCCACCAGCAGGATCCGGGTGGGCACCGGCGTGGTGCCGATCTACACGCGCACACCGGCCACGATGGCGCAGACAGCGGCGACGATCGACGAGATCTCCGGCGGGCGCCTGACGCTCGGCCTCGGCGTCTCGCACCGCCCCGTGGTCGAGGGCTGGCACGGACAGAGCATCGACCGCCCCGTACGCGAGATGCGCGAATACGTGGCGATCGTGCGCTCGATCCTGTGCGGCGAAGACCCCCCTGCCGGCGAGAAGTGGCAGACCGGCTTCCACCTCTTCGGCCTCGACATCTGCCCGCGGCTGCCGATCTACGTAGCCGCCCTCTCCCCCGCGATGCTGCGGCTCGCCGGCGAGGTGGCCGACGGCGTGCTGCTGTGGCTGTGCTGCCCCGACTACATCCGCGACGTGGTGATCCCCGAGGTAACCGCGGGCCGCGAACGGGCCGGCAAGACGCTCGAGGGCTTCGACGTGGTACCCGCCGTCCCGACCGCGCTCGTCGAGGACCCCGCCGCGCCCTACGCGGCGATGCGCCGCGATCTGCTCCCCTACTTCGGCCTCCCCTTCTACCGCGCGATGCTCGAGCGCTCCGGCTTCGGCGCGGAGATCGAGGCGTTCGACGCCGCCGCGGGCGACATGGAGCAGATGCAGGCGGCGATCTCCGAGCGCTTCCTCGACCAGCTCACCGCGGTCGGCGACTCCTCAGCGGTGAGCGCGGGCCTGGGCCGCTACCGCGACGCGGGCGCCACCAGTCCGTGTGTAGGGCCGATCCCCGGCAGCGATTTCGAAGCCACGCTGCGGACAGGGATCGGGTAGAGTCCCCGACCGTTCTGACGACCACGGACACAAGGGGGACGTGCAGATGAGCAAACTCAAAGGCTTGCTGACATTCGTGTTCATGGCCGCCGGCCTTGCGGTGCTCGCGCCGGGAGCGCTTGCCTCGGGTTCCCCCCAAGGCCCGCCCGCGGGGCCCACCACCCCGCCGTTCACGCAGTGCCCGCCAATCGGCCAGGACACGACGTGCCAGTACCTGATCGACGTCAAGAGCGCGACGGAACCGCCGGTGATCATCGAAGATCCCTCCCAGATTTACTACGACGGCAACGACGACGTAACCGTCGTCGTGCAGAACGAAACCGGTGCACCGCTCTCGAAGGTGCACATCGGCGTGCTCGACTCCGGCGACGGCATCTTCGGGTTCGACGGCGACGGCATCTGCTCGGAAACGATCGTGCCGAAACCATCCGGTTGCCCGTTCAGCACCGAACTCAACGAAGCCGCCGGCTACACCGGACCCGACACCGTTCTACAGGAAGAAAGCGAATCCCTGGCATCGGCGGGCACGGTCACCTTCCCGACCCCACTCGCCAACGACCAGTACACGTACTTCACGTTGGAGGCGCCGCCCTACGGCACGACGCTCGTGGCGGGCGAAGTCAACGACACGATCG